>SKYD01000085.1 GCA_007128075.1 Thiorhodovibrio sp. | reverse complement strand
GTTGTGACAACCGCATGTTGTGGTCAGGTGAGCCAGTGCTGTCGGTGTGGCCAGCGATGTCAAGCCGGGTTTTGCCATAACGGTTGACGATATCGGCGATCTTATCCAGCGTGCTAAAAAACCCCGGTTTAACCTGATCGGAATCGACATCAAAGCTGGTGGCGTTGGTCATGCTCACCAACAGCCGATCACCGGGGAGACGCTCAACCCGAATCGCCCCCTGCTGAATCTCATAGCTTAACAGCCGCTCAAAATCGCGGCGTTGTTCATCCATATAATTGCCGGCAACCCCACCTGCCAGCGCCCCACCAATGGCGCCAATCAGTGCGCCGCGTCCGGCATTGGCACTGAGCGAGCCAAGAGCCGCCCCAGTCAGTGCCCCGCCTAGAGCACCGGCTGCCGCCCCTTGTTGGGCTTGGGTGGGCGGTCGGCGTTGACCATAAGGATCAGTGCTGGCGCAGCCAGCAATCAGCGTGGTTGCCAACAGCGCAACAACCAGAGTGCGAGAAGAGCAAGAAATTGCCATGTTCAAAAAAACCTCTCAATTATTTTGTTATTTTCTTGTGGACACACCATCTTGGCAGGATCCACCACCCGATCAAAGGTTTCGGCATCAATCACCCCAAGTTCCAGCGCCGCTTCGCGTAGGCTGAGATGATGCGCATGGGCATGGTGCGCGACCTTGGAGGCTTGATCGTAGCCAATTACAGGACTCAAGGCGGTGACCAACATCAGCGATTGCTCGACAAAGTGCGCAATCTGTGGGCGATTGGGTTCCATGCCCTCGACCAAAAACACCCGAAAATGGTGACAGCCATCACTCAGCAGCCGAATCGATTGCAACAGGTTTTCAATCATCAACGGTTTATAGACATTCATCTCCAGCATCCCGCCGCTGCCGCCCAGAGTCACTGCCACATCATTGGCGATGACTTGCGCTGCCACCATCGCCAACGCCTCGCACTGGGTGGGGTTGACCTTGCCGGGCATGATCGACGAGCCAGGCTCATTGGCGGGAAGCTGCAGCTCCGCCAGCCCACAGCGCGGACCACAGGAGAGCAGCCGAATGTCATTTGCCAACTTAAACAGCGCCGTTGCCAGCGTTTTCAATGCCGCGCTCAGGTGCACCAGATCATCGTGAGACCCTTGAACGGTGAATTTGTTCGGAGCTGTGACAAACGGCAGCCCAGTCAGCGCGGCGATCTCAGCCGCCACCGCCACATCAAAACCAGGCGCGGCATTGATGCCGGTGCCAATCGCAGTTCCGCCGAGGGCTAATCGATAGACTCCAGTCAGTGCCTGCTCAATGCGCGGGATGCAATCTTCCAGCAGCCCGACATAGCCGGAAAATTCCTGACCCAGGGTGAGCGGTGTGGCATCTTGTAGATGGGTGCGCCCGATTTTAATGATCGGCTCCCATGCGCTGGCTTTGGCAGCCAGGGCATCGCGGAGCTTGGCAACGGTCGGCAGCAGATGGTGCTGAGTTTGGGTCGCCGCTGCCAGACACATCGCGGTGGGGAAGGTGTCGTTAGAGGATTGCGAGAGATTGACATGATCATTGGGATGCACCGGCGTTTTGCTGCCAAGTGCCGTGTTGGCAAGCTGGCAGGCGCGATTGGATATCACCTCGTTGATGTTCATGTTGAACTGGGTGCCGCTGCCGGTCATCCACACTTTTAACGGAAATTCTTGCTCATGCTGTCGGTCAAGGATCTCATCACAGACCTGGACAATGAGCTGATAAGGTGTCTCGGCAAGCCGTCCGCTGCGCCAGTTGACCGTGGCAGCGGCTTTTTTTAACACCGCAAAGGCGGCAACCATCGTCGCCGGCATCGGGTCATCACCGATGGCAAAATGTTCTAGGGCGCGCTGGGTTTGCGCCCCCCACAGGCGTTCAGCAGGAACGCGCACCTCGCCTAAACTATCGGTTTCGAGACGAAATTCGGGCATAATTGCTCCTTAAAAAAATTAGGTCGGCGCGTGGACTGTCATCCAGTGCTGCAGGGCGAGGGCAAGTTGCTCGTATTCGCGTGCCAGCTCAGTGGTGACAGCAGCGGCTGTGCTCTCGTTGCTTCCAGCATTTTCCAGTGTTTCTGCCAAGCGCAACAGATCACGCGCCGAGATGTTACCCGCCAACCCTTTAAGACTGTGTGCCTTAAATCGCACCTGCTCAAAATCTGCTTGCTCCAGAAATTGTTGCAACTGAGCAATGCGCACCGGGGCATCTTTTAAAAATTGGGCAATGACCTCGGCAGCGATCTCGCTGTCCTCACCAACACGATGCATTAGCTCGTGATGATCAAAGCGTTCTTTAGCGCAGGGGGTATAGGTCAGTGTTGGCGCGGGTGCGGGTGCTGGTTCTGGCGCGGGTGGTGTTGGCGCAGGGACTGACTCTGTGCTCGGCTCAAATATCTCATCAATGAGCGCCTTGAGACTCAGCGCGCTCGCCCGTAGTTCATCAATATAGCGTTGTTGATCCTCGTTGAGCTTGCTGATATCAAGCCGCTCTAGGTTTGAAAAAATGATATGAAACGGCGCTTGCAACGCTTGCTGTTGATCAGCGTGTGTTGGCTGCCAAATTGATGTTGGCACCAATTGAGGATTAGGCAACTCGGGCGGTGGAAGTGGCGGAACCCATGGCTCGCTGCCACGAGCTGCTTCCGCCGTTCCTGTGATTGTATCAATCGGTGGTGCCAAACACACCTGATTGCGCCCCTGGCTCTTGGCCTGATTGAGCGCCTGATCCGCCATTTCCAGCAGCTCGGCGGGGCGCATCTGCGCCGAAGGAATCGCTGCGGCAACGCCTAAGCTGATGGTGACATAACTATCAGTTTGTGAATATTTGTGCTCAAATTTAAGCGCGGCAACCGCAGCACGCATCGCCTCAGCAATCGCTGCAGCTCCATCACGGTCGGTGCCAGGCAACAGGGCGACAAATTCTTCGCCGCCATAGCGCGCCAACATATCCGAGGGACGCTGCAAGGTCCTCGTGAGTGCCGATGCCCCCTGTTGTAGACAGATATCGCCAGTACCGTGACCATAGTGGTCATTGAGTGCTTTGAAATGGTCAAAGTCGATCATCACCAACGCCAACGGGCTACTACTGCGCAGACCGCGCTGCCATTCGCTAATCAGTGCCTGATCAAAACGCCGTCGATTGTGGACATGGGTCAAGCCGTCGATATAGGACATCGCCTCAAGAATATCGGTCTTGCGTCGCGCATTCATGTGATTGCGCACCCTGGCGCGCACAATCGGCAACCGAATCGGCTTGGTGATGTAATCCACCGCCCCGAGATTCAGCCCCAGCTCTTCAGCCGCGCTGTCACCCATCGCTGTGACAAAAATGACCATGATGTCCTTGGTTTCATCGTTGTCTTTGAGTCGGCGACACACCTCAAAGCCATCGATCTCGGGCATCATCACATCCAACAACACCATCACTGGATGCTCACCACTGTCGATGATCTCTAGCGCCTCAGCGCCACTTAAAGCCTCTTTGACGACATAGCTATCTGCCAGTGCGCAGCTTAATAGACGCACATTGGCAGGCTCATCATCGACAATGAGGATGCTGTACTGGCTATCCTTCATAAACGATATGTGGCATCATGGTCGGGTGAATGTTGCTCTATTATAGGGTTAAATCGGCGGGCTTGAAACTGCCGCTTTGCTCACCGCCTGATACAGTCCGCCAAAAAGTGTATCAGCCCAGTGTTGGTAGTGGGCTTGGTCAGCAAACTGCGCAAAATCAGGATAGATGCGTTGCAGATAAAGATCATAGGGCAGGTCTTTGGTTTCATAAATTTTTTTGGCGCGTGCCTCGTCGCTGCTGTCAAGCCAAGCCCAGGTGGTGTTGACTGCCACTGGCAGCGGACGACACATTCCTGCTGTCCAAGCTTGGAGCCATTGCGTCATCTGGGCTTGGGCGGCGGCGGCAGTGAGCGGAGCCAAAGCAATGGTGCAGTCGGGGCTAAAAATCTCGGTGGTGAGGCAGGTGCCGTCGAGATGGGCGGCAACATGATTCACCCAATGTGAAATCAGCGGCTTGGGGCGGTAGTGCTGATCGCGTAGCAAATCACTCGGCTCAACCATCAGCCGAGTGAGCGCGCCCTGGTCATTGCGGCGCTGTTCGCCAAGCCAATCAACCACCGCCAGCGGTGGATCGAGGTCGCAAAGTGTCCACAGAATTTCTTGTTCGGTGCTGATTTTTTGCTGCCAAGCGGCGCGGGCGGCTTGGTATTGCTCAACCAGTGGCAGCACTGGGCCAGCAATTTCGTCTGCAATCAGTGCCCCGAAGGCGCCAGCGGCAAGATCACCTCGGCGTGCAAAACGCGCCAACTGTTGGGCATGGGCTGCGTGCAGTGATATCGGCTCATCTAGGGCAGCGATCAGTGTACGAATCAGCTCGTCACGCAACTGCCAGCGCAGTAGTGGGTCGAGATCAAACGGCTCTTGATCCTCACTCACGGGATCATCACGCTCAAACACCACCCCGAGACGCGCCTTAAAAAAAATTTTGATGGGGGCTTTCAAAAAATCAGCCAGCTCGTTGAGGGTTAGCGGCTCGTCGCGCACCAAGGGTGACAATGCAGCGACTGTCGAGGGCGGTGCTGTGAAGCGTGGATGCCATTCTTTGGCATAGGTAAACCAGACTGGATCGGGCTGTGCAGGCACATAGGCACAGCTAAATGGCTGCAAACGGTGCTCGGTGGTCAGTGCATCGAGTAGCTTGGCATCGGGGTCAGGTGAATCCAGCCGCCAGCCTGCCGCCAGATGGTCACGCAGTTGGCTAATCAACACCGAGGGCATGCGCACTCCGTGATCGACAATGCTGCGTCCCACCCAAGACAGATGTAGCCGCTCGCGTGCTGATAGCAGTGCCTCTAAAAATAGATAACGGTCATCCTCGCGGCGTGAGCGATCACCTGGTCGATAATCGCTGCTCATCAGGTCAAAATCAAGCGGGATGCGGGTGCGTGGATAGTCGCCATCGTTCATTCCCAACAGCGCGACAAACCGAAACGGGATCGCCCGCATCGGCATCAGAGTGGCAAAGGTCACGGCACCGCCTAAAAAACGCTGGGTCAGCGGGGTGGCATCAAGCTGGCTGAGCCATGCCTCACGCACCACGGTGATGGGCAGCGGCTCGTTAAAAGCGGCCTCAGTGCAAGCCGCCGCCCAATTCTCCAGTGCTTGTTCGAGTTGCAGCAACAGATAGGCTTCTTCTTCATCGGTGGCAGTGAAAAATCGCGCCAACAGTGCGCGCAGTTCCACGCCCCAGCTTGCTACGGTAGCGGGTGTATTTAATAATCGCCAGGTGGTTTCCAGTGCCTCGATCAGTGCCGCCAGCGCGCCAGCTAACACGGCATCCAGCCCGCCAATCTCGCCATAAGGCTCGATTTCATGCCAAGCAGCCGCCTCGGGATGGAGAGCGTAGCCTAACAGCATCCGCCGTAGGCCAAAGTCCCAGGTGTGCTGGGTGTGCTCGCCATCGGCGGGGAGATCGAGCGCGGCACGGTGGTCGCCATGCAGCCCCCAGCGGATATTGGCTTGCTGAATCCAGCGCTGCAATTGCGGGAGGGTATTTGCAGGTAGCGCAAAACGCTCGCGCACTGCGGGTGTTGCAACCAGATCGAGCAGTTGACTGACTGCCAGCCGCGATTGTGGCAGATCGAGCACCAACTCCAATGCTTGCACCAAGGGCGAGGTGATGCGCGGCCCCTGGTCGGCAATGGAGAAAGGAATAAAGCGCGGGTCTTGGCGTTCCAGCAGCCCAAACACCGCCTGCACCGAAGGGGCGTAGTGTTGAATATCGGGCACCATGACGATGACATCCCGTGGGGTCAAGCTGGGATCGGCGTTGAAAGCTGCCAGCAATTGGTCGTGAAGAATCTCGACCTCGCGCTGTGGGCTGTGAGCGGTGTGAAAGCGGATCGAGTGATCCTGTTGCGGATCAACCGCCATCCACTGGTCGCGGGTCTCGCGCAGTGGGCGCAGATCGCGAATATCGTCCTGTAATTGATGCAGCAAACAGTCGTTGCCAGGGCTGCTGAACAGATCGATGCGCTGGCCGATGTCGGCGTTGTCGAGTTCATCAAGCAGGCCGATAAAATCGCGCCCCTGTTTGCCCCAGGTGGCAAGCAGCGGCTGGGCGTGCTGATCAATCGCCACCGCATCGAGCACCGCTGGCCGTCCAGCACGCAGCGGTTGGCGGCGTTGGGCGCGGAATAATTCTTGTCCGGCGATGATATCCGCCCAATAATTTTCACACGGATTATGAACGCAGACGAGAATTTGTGTCCACTGTGACAACGCCGCCAGGGCTTCGAGTGCCTGACGCGGCAGACTGGAAATGCCGAACACAATCACCCGTTGTGGGATTGCGCCTGGTCGCTCGTCGGCTGGGCAATGTGCCAAACGGTCGAGAAATGCTTGATGAATGGTCGCCCGACTGCTGTGGACATCCGCACCCGCTGCCACAACATCCTCGCGCAGAGCGCGCCACAACGCCGCTTGCCACTGCTGTTCGGCGGGCAACGGCTGGCGTTGATCGCGGGCATCGCGCAGTTGATCGCGTCCCGCAGCCCAATCGGTCAGCCAATCGGCACGGTACACCTGATATTGATCAAATAAATCCGCCAGCCGCTCGGCGAGCTGATAGCGTTTGCGGATGTCCTGATCTTGCCGCAAAAAGTGGCGCAATGGCGTGTATTCGGGTTGGTGTATGCACTCGGTCAGCACCCGCATCAGTCGCCAGGTCAGCCGAGTGCAATCAAAGGGCGAGGTCTCAGGTACCGCCCCGGTTCCTAACACTTTGCGATAAATCCGCCAGATAAAGCGTGCCGGCAGGGTGACATCGAGTCCGGCGGCAATCCCTAGCCCACCGCCGCCATCGGCTGTTGACTCGGCTGCCAATGCCGCCTTGAGCCATTGGGCAATGCCATTGCTTTGGGTGAGAATGATCTCGTGATCAAGCGGGGCAAGCGGATGGCGGCGCATCCAGGTCACCACAAGATCACGCAGGGTTTCTGGCTGATTGCCATGCACTAGAATGAAGCCTGGAGAAAGTTGCATAGCCAAAGTTTCTATTTGATGTACAATGTGTTAAAAAAGCGCGTTGCTTTCACAGCCTTATATTGCATAATTTCGCTATGTCTCGTGAATTATTACTGTTACGACACGCCAAATCCGACTGGGATGCGACCTATTCTAGTGATTTTGAGCGTCCGTTGGCGAAACGCGGCAAACGCGATGCGCCCAAGGTCGGGGCTTGGCTGTATCGCGAAGGGCTGGTGCCAGAGCGCATTGTAAGCTCTCCTGCGCTGCGGGCGCGTGATACCACGCTCAAGATCTGTAAAGCGATTGATTATAAAAAGAAACATATTTGCTGGGAGCCGCGTCTGTACGAGGCCAGCCAAGCCGATCTTATCCACTTTTTGCAACAGTATCACACTGCCCCGCGGTGTTTTTTGGTGGTGGGGCATAACCCGGGCTTGGAGGATGTGGTGCGCTATCTAGCGGGGGCGGATGTTGAGGAGCCAGCCGACGGCAAGCTGTTGCCAACAGCGGCGATGGCGCGTTTGGAGATGCCCGATGATTGGCGGGTGCTTGCCCCCGGCTGTGCCACCTTGCTGTCAATCACCCGTCCACGGTTGTTAGAGGATCAAGCAGCATGACGCAAACCAAAGCCATCAAATTGCCACGGACTTATAAATTATTGCTGGCGCTGGCGGTGGTGATTGGGCCCTTTAGCTGGCTGATGTTCACCCAAGACGGCCAGCGGCGCAGCGATTTATTTGTGCTCACCCTGCTCGGTCGTCCGAGTTTTGATGTTGCTTATCAGCGGCTCAATCCCGCTGTCAGCGCAACCCAACTGCGCGACCAGTTCCCCAAAGTCGATTTTGATTGTCAAGACCACCCGCCAAGGCAAGTCTGTCGCGCCACGATTGGCTCGTTTAATGGCTTTCCCGCCTATGCAGCACAGTTGGAATGGCAGGGGCAGCGGCTGCAACTGGTGCAGTTGATCTATCGCCAACGCTATCGCGATGCCATCGAGGTGCAGCTGCGCCAAGATTTGGGACCTGCTGATGAGTACAGCACCGCCAGCAATCCTGTGCTGCTGTGGGTTTTAGATCATGGTCTGTTGCTGCTGCCTGCCGAAAAAGTCAGCCAACGCCACGATGCCGCGCTGATCTGGCGCGCCCCGCCACTGCCCAACGCCCAATCAACAGACGACTAACATGTGATCACACATTGTAGTGCGCCGCCACCCAATCGGGCACCCGCCCTTGATTTACTTGTTGCAAAGCCTCAGACTCGGCAATAGCTGGCGCGGCATACTGGTCTTGCGAATGGTTGTTGAAAAGTATTTATGTGTTCTATATGCTACTAAATGTTAAGGTTTTGGCGTGAAAAGAATTCTCGCTCTTCTCTGGCCGCTGGCGATCATTTTTGTGGCAATGGGCTTGTTTTGGTTTCTGAAAGCCACCCGCCCGATTCAGGCACCGCCGCAGATTAACGAGCGCGTGTGGCGGGTGCAGGTCGAGCCGGTGCGCTTGCAAAGCCAATCCCCCGAAGTTGAGCTGTATGGTCGGATCGAAAGTGCTGATGTCCTCAAAGCGACAGCCCCGACTGCGGCTTGGGTTGCCGAGGTGCGGGTGCGCGATGGCGAGCAGGTCAGTGCCGGACAGGTGCTACTGACCCTCGATGAGCGCGATTTTGATCTCAATCTCACGCAAGCCAAGGCCGACATCGACGAGATCAAGGCCGACATTGCCACCGAGCTGAACCGCCATCACAGTGATCAACTGGCACTTGAGCAAGAACGCGAGCTGTTGGCACTTGCCGAGGCCAGCGTCATCCGCCAGCAGCAGCTAAAAACCCAGCGTGTCGGTGCCGATCAAGCACTCGATGAGGCGAAAACCGCCCGTGCGCAAAAAACACTGGCAGTGCGCCAGCGTGAGCTGCATCTTACCAATCATCCCTATCGGGTGCGCACCCTAGTGGCACGGCTGACCAAAGCCCAGGCGCGGCTTAAAGAACAGCAGCTTGCTTATGAACGCGCCGTGGTTCGTGCGCCCTATTCTGCCACTGTTGCTGGAGTCGAGGTGACCGCTGGCGATCAGGTGAGTCGCGGTCAAACCCTGCTCTCGCTCTATGCGGATGAACAGCTTGAGGTGCGGGCGCGGATTCCCATTATTCATCAAGATGAGGTGTGGCGCTCACTTGCCACCAAAGAGCAGTTGGATGCGCAGATTGTTTATGCCGGACAGCGCATTCCATTGCAACTGCAGCGGCTGGCTGGTGAGGCCAATGCCAGCGGCGTTGATGGGCTGTTTCATTTTGCCGATACCGCCAACCCACAGCCACGCCTCGGGCAACTGGTGACGGTGCGTTTGCAGCTTGATTCTCAAAACGAGGTGGTGGCGATTCCGTTTGCGGCGATGTATGGCGGCAATCGGGTCTATGTGGTCACTGACAATCGACTGCGTGGGCATCAGGTCACGCTGCTGGGCAGTATCACCTTGGATGATGATGAAGAACGCTTGCTGATCCAGTCTGCGGACTTAAAAGATGGCGATCTGCTTGTGGTCACCCATCTGCCCAATGCCATTGATGGATTGCGTGTTTACGCCCTGCCAACACCTCAATGATCCATCTACCGCACCGCGATCTTATCGGACTGTTTGCGCAACATCGGGTTGCTGCCAATCTGCTGATGTTGCTGATGCTGTTGAGTGGTGCCATCGCCCTCGACCGGCTCAATGTGCAGTTTTTTCCGACCTTCGATCTCGACATCGTTCGGGTGCAGGTGGTCTGGGCGGGGGCGAGTGCTGAGGATATTGCCGAGGGCATCACCCAACCGCTGGAACAGCGGCTGCGCAGTCTCGATCAGCTTGCTAATATGAATTCGACCTCCAGACAGGGGGTCGCCAATCTAACTTTAGAATTTAAAGAAGGCACCGATCCGCTGCTGGCCATGGATCGAGTGCGGCGGGCGGTGGATGAGTTTCGCAATCTGCCCCAGGATGCTGAACTGCCCGAGGTGATGCTGGTGACGCGCTATGAGCAGGTCGCTCGGGTATTGCTCACCGGGCTGGCGCATCCTGCGGAGTTACGGCGCCTGGCTCGCCAGTTGGAATCGGATCTGCTGGCGCGGGGGATCGATCAGATTGAGATCAATGGACTGCCTGCTGAGGAATTGAGCATCGAGCTTGATCCGGTACAGCTACGCCATCTGGAGCTGGATTTGCAGCACATTGGGCAACGCATCGCCGATTATAGCCGCGATCTGCCAGCGGGGGTGGTGGGCCATGCCGCGGCAGCGCGTGAGTTGCGTAGCCTCGATCAACGCCGCGAAGTGTTGGAATTTGCCCGTATTCCCGTCCGCACCGAAACCGCCGAGCGGGTGTTGCTGGGCACCATGGCGCAGATTGAGCGCCGCCCCCGCGATGACAGCCTGACCCTGACTCACAATGATCAGCCCGCAGTGGAGCTGGTGTTATTGCGCGCCGAGCGCGGCGATGCCCTCAAAGCGGCGCGGATTATGGCGCAGTGGCTGGAGGATGTCCGCCCAACGCTACCGCCACAGATTTCACTGCAAGTCTATGATGCCTCTTGGGAGCTGGTGCGTGACCGCATCATGCTACTCATCCACAATGGGCTGGGCGGTCTATTGCTGGTGGTGGCGATTTTGTATCTATTCCTTACCGGGCGGGTGGCGTTCTGGGTCGCCTGGGGGATTCCGGTGTCGTTCGCCGCCACGCTGTTTGTGCTCTATCTCGCTGGCGGCAGCATCAATATGATGAGCCTGTTCGCGCTGATCATGGCATTAGGGATCATTGTCGATGATGCCATTGTGGTCGGCGAGGACGCGCTCGCACTCTATCAACTCGGCGAGGCACCGCTGGCGGCGGCTGAAGGTGGGGCGCGGCGCATGCTCGCCCCGGTGCTGGCATCATCATTGACCACAGTCGCAGCATTTTTGCCGCTGATGCTGGTCGGCGGGCGGATTGGCAATATCCTGGTCACCATCCCGATGGTCATTATTGCGGTGATTCTCGCCTCGCTGGTGGAAAGCTTTTTGGTGCTTCCGGGGCATCTGCGCGGCGCGTTGGTTAAAACAAACCGTACCAAAACCAGTACACTGCGGACGCGGCTGGATCAGGCATTTGACGGGCTGCGTGATCGGCTGTTTCGACCAGTGGCGACCTGGGCGATTCAGCGGCGCACCATCACCGTCGCCTTGGCGTTGGGGCTGTTGATCGTCAGTTTTGGGCTGATCGCTGGTGGACGGCTCAATTTTGTGTTTTTTCCCACCCCCGAGCCGCAAATTGTTTATGCCAATGCCTCCTTCGTCGCTGGCACCCCACGCGAGCGCGTCGATGAATTATTAGCCCATCTGCGCACCACCCTTGCCGAAACTGAACAGGCAATCAGCGACACCCCATTGGTGCAGGTGGCGTTGAGCTTGCATGGTGCCCAAGCCGGTCCTGGCGGTGGCCGTGGCGATCAATTTGGTGCCTTGCAGATCGAACTCACTCCGCCCGATACCCGCAGCATTCGCAACATTGATTTGATCCAAGCCTGGCGCGAGCGCATTGAGCTGCCTGCTGGATTAGACCAGCTCATCATCAGCTCGCGGCGGGTCGGCCCACCAGGGCGTGATCTCAATATTCGGCTCACTGGTGCCGATGCCGCCACCCTCAAAGCCGCTGCGATTGATCTGGCGGCAACCTTGGGGCAGATTCCGGGGGTGCTTGAGGTCGAGGACAATATGGCGTTTGGGCGCGAGCAACTAATTTATTCGCTCACTCCCGCAGGCGAGGCGTTGGGGTTGACCATTACTGATCTCGGTCGCCAGTTGCGCACCGCCTTTGCTGGTCACCGTGTGCAGATGTTTCAGGATGGTGCCGACGAGGTTGAAGTGCGGGTGCGGCTGGCAGCGGCAGAACGCGACAGCTTAGGGAGCCTGTTGCGGCTGAATATCCGCACCCCAGCGGGCGACAGCGTGCCATTAACAACGGTTGCTGATTGGAGTTCGCGGCAGGGCTTTGAGGTGTTACGACATGCCAACGGCCAGCTTGCGGTTGAGGTCACTGCCGATGTGGATCGTGATCGCAACAATGCCAATGACATTTTGGCAACGCTGGAGACCAGTGCGTTGCCTGCGCTGCGCGAAACCTACGGCATTGTCACCTCATTTGAGGGACGGGCGGCAGATCAGCGTGAAACCTTTGCCGACCTGCGTGCTGGCGCGGTGATTGGGCTGGCGCTGATTTATATCGTCTTGGCGTGGGTGTTTTCGTCCTATGGCTGGCCGCTGGTGGTGATGGCGATCATTCCCTTTGGACTCACTGGCGCGCTGTTTGGTCATTGGCTGATGGGGATGGATCTGACCATGCTGTCGCTGTTTGGGATGTTTGGGCTGTCTGGTATCGTGGTCAACGACTCGATTATTTTGGTGAGTTTTTATCAACAGCTCAAAAACGACGGCTGGGCGACCGCAACAGCACTGATCGAGTCCGCCTGTCGTCGCTTACGCGCCGTGCTGCTGACCTCGCTAACCACCATCGCCGGGCTGTTGCCGCTGTTGTTTGAATCGTCCTATCAGGCGCAATTTTTAATCCCAATGGCAGTCTCGCTGGCGTTTGGGTTGGCATTTTCCACCGTGCTGGTATTGCTGGTGATTCCAGCCTTGTTGTCGCTGCACGAAAGCGGACATGAAGCCCTCAACCACTGGTGGCAACGACTGCTGAAGCCAGATTCGTGAACGCAATCAATCCTAAATCACACACCCCCATGATGCAGCAATATCTGCGCATCAAGGCCGACTATCCCGACACCCTGCTGTTTTATCGCATGGGGGATTTTTATGAATTGTTTTTTGAGGATGCCGAGCGCGCCGCCCGCCTGCTCGATATTACCTTAACCAAGCGCGGTCACTCAGGTGGGCAGCCGATTCCGATGGCGGGTGTGCCCTATCACGCTGTCGAGAGTTATCTTGCCAAGCTGGTGCGTCTTGGGGTGTCGGTGGCGATTTGTGAACAGGTCGGCGATCCAGCGACCAGCAAAGGCCCGGTGGAGCGCGAGGTGGTGCGGATCATCACCCCGGGAACGCTCACCGATGAGGCGCTGCTTGATGAGCGCCGCGACAATTTGTTGTGTGCAATTCATGCGACGCAAGATCGCTTGGGTCTGGCGGTGCTGGAGTTGGCGAGCGGTCAATTTTCGGTGCTTGAGGTCGAGGGCGATGAGGCGCTGATGTCAGAGCTAGAACGGCTGCGACCTGCCGAGATTTTAGTGGCTGAACAAAGTCCGCTGCTTGCTCAATGGCATGACACCCGCATTGGATTGACGCAGCGTCCAGCTTGGGTGTTTGAGCGTGATACCGCGCTGGAGCGGCTGTGTGAGCAATTTGGCACCCGCGATTTGCACGGCTTTGGCTGTGCTGAGCTGGATGCCGCGATCAGCGCCGCTGGGGCGTTGCTGCACTATGCCCAAGAAACCCAACGCGCTGCGCTGCCACATATCCAGCACCTGCACACCGAATCCCGCGAGGATGCGCTGATTCTGGATGCTGCCACCAGGCGCAATCTTGAGCTGACCCAGGGATTGACGGGTCAAGATAGTCACACCTTGGCTGCGGTGATGGATCAGACCGTTACCAGCATGGGAGCGCGGCTGTTGCGGCGTTGGATTGGGCGACCGCTGCGCGACCGCGCTGCGATTGAAGAGCGACTGACCAGCATTGACACCCTGATCGCAACGGCGAGCGATGCCCCACTGCGCACCCTGTTGCGCGGCATTGGCGACATTGAGCGCATCCTAGCCCGTGTTGCGCTCACAACGGCGCGTCCGCGTGATCTGACCGCCTTGCGCCATGCCCTCACCCTGTTGCCCGAGTTGCATCAGGCACTCAGCGCAGCACAGTCCGCGCCACTGCTGGCACAGATTGATCACGAACTCGGCACCCATACTGAAACCCTTGATCTGTTGCAACGGGCACTGATTGAAACCCCGCCGCTGTTAATTCGTGACGGCGGGGTGATTGCCGACGGCTACGATCCCGACCTCGACGAACTGCGCCACCTCGCCGAACATGGCGATCAATTTTTGCTGGATTTAGAGGCACGAGAGCGGGCGCGTACTGGCATTTCCACACTCAAGGTTAGCTACAATCGGGTGCATGGCTACTATATTGAATTGAGCCGCGCCCAGGCCGACAAGGTGCCGGAGGACTATCAGCGCCGCCAAACCCTCAAGGGCGTGGAGCGTTACATCACCCCCGAGCTGAAACGCTTTGAAGAACAGGCACTGAGTGCGCGGGAACGGGCGCTGGCGCGTGAAAAACAGCTTTATGCCGAGCTGTTCACGCTGCTCAATGCAGTGCTCACCCCACTGCGCACCACCGCGATGGCGATGGCAACACTCGATGCGCTGTGTGCGCTGGCAGATTGTGCCAAGCAGCGCGAGTGGGTGCGCCCAACGCTCAACGATTCGGCAACACTGACTATCGAAGATGGGCGGCATCCGGTGGTTGAGGAGTTGATGCGCGATCCGTTCACCCCCAACAGTGTGCATTTTGATGACCGCCAGCGGATGTGGATTGTCACCGGCCCCAACATGGGCGGCAAATCCACTTTTATGCGCCAGATTGCGCTGATTGCGTTGATGGCGCATGTCGGCAGCTTTGTGCCGGCAACACGCGCTGATATTGGGCGCATTGATCGTATTTTTTCACGAATTGGTGCAGCCGATGACCTCGCTGGTGGGCGCTCGACCTTTATGGTGGAGATGGAAGAGACGGCGAATATTCTGCACCATGCCACCGAGCACAGTCTGGTGCTGATGGACGAGATTGGACGCGGCACCAGCACCTTTGATGGGTTGGCGCTGGCGTGGGCGTGTAGCATCGAGCTAGGCACCCGCATCCGCGCCCGCACCCTGTTTGCAACCCATTATTTTGAGCTGACCACCCTGCCCGATGACTATCCGACCATGCACAATCTGCATCTGGATGCCGTCGAGCATGGTGAGAAAATTGTGTTTTTGCACAGCGTGCGCCCAGGCCCCGCCAACAAAAGTTATGGCTTACAGGTCGCTGCACTCGCCGGTGTGCCAGCGGCGGTCATTGAACAGGCTCGCGCCCGCTTGATCGAGCTTGAAACCGCCAAGCCGCCACCGTCACCACAACAATTCACGCTTCCCGTTGCCCCCACCGCAACGCATCCCGTGATTGAGCAACTGCGCACCCTGGAGCCTGATTCTTTAAGCCCGCGGACGGCGCTGGCGGTGCTGTATGACCTGTGCGCTAAGGCGCGGGACGACTGACCGTTGTCCTGAAGACTCAGGCTGGTTGAGTATTCTAGGGACGGCGTAGATTGAACATCAAGGCGCGCGCTCATCAAAGACGCTTCCGCCCTGAACCGCTGGCAGCCGAGATCATCTCAAGCTGGCAAAAATTAATCTTGACAACAGCAACAATTTCATTAAAATGATCCATTCTTGAAGCGGGAATAGCTCAGTTGGTAGAGCACAACCTTGCCAAGGTTGGGGTCGCGAGTTCGAGTCTCGTTTCCCGCTCCATTTTTCCCTCCCTCAGTTTGGCGTTGCTGCATTTTAGGCAATCAAAAACTCATCGTGATTGAATCCATTCCTGGTGCTGAAGTCTATCTTGTCGGTGGTGCGGTGCGTGATCGGCTGCTCGGCTGTGCGGTTAAAGACCGTGATTATGTCGTGGTTGGTGCCACACCAGAGCAGATGCAAGCCCAAGGCTTTCAGCCAGTTGGCAAAGATTTTCCTGTCTTCTTGCATCCTGTCACCAAAGAAGAATACGCCCTCGCCCGCACCGAGCGCAAAACCGCGCCTGGCTACACCGGCTTTGCCTTCCATGCCGCGCCCGATGTCACCTTAAAACAGGATCTGGCACGGCGCGATCTAACCATTAACGCCCTCGCCCAAACAGCGGACGGTGACATCATCGATCCCTTTGGTGGACTTGCCGATCTTGAGGCGCGGGTGCTGCGCCATGTCTCACCGGCGTTTATTGAAGATCCAGTGCGCATTCTGCGCCTTGCTCGCTTTGCCGCCCGGTTGGCGGAGTTTGGATTCCAGGTCGCCCCTGAAACACTGCATTTAATGCAGTGCATGGTCGATGATGGTGAGGTCGATGCGTTGGTGCCAGAACGGGTATGGAATGAGCTGGTCGGCGCACTCGGCACTGCCCATCCTGCTCACTTTTTTATGGTACTGCGTGAATGCGGTGCCTTAGCGCGGCTGTTGCCCGAGGTGGATCGGCTGTGGGGCGTGCCGCAGCCGCCGCGCTGGCATCCTGAGATTGATACCGGCGTGCATGTGATGCTGGTTTTAGAAATGGCAGCGCAGTTATCGCCCGCCCCCGAGGTGCGTTTTGCCGCGCTCTGTCACGATCTTGGCAAAGGCACCACCCCCAACGCGATGTTGCCGCGTCATCATGGCCACGAAGAGCGCGGCGTGGAATTGATCAGCGCGCTCTGTCATCGGTTGCGTATTCCACAGCGGTTTGCCGAGCTGGCGCGTCTCGTCGCCCGTTATCATGGAAAAATTCATAAGGTGACCGAGCTACGCACCACCACGATCCTCGATCTTTTGCAAGGCGTTGATGTGTTTCGGCGCCCACAACGCTTAGAACAACTGCTGCTGGTCTGCGAGGCTGATTGTCGTGGGCGAACAGGCTATGCTAACCACCCCTATCCTCAGACCGCGCACTGGCAAGCGTTGGCGCAAGCCTGTCAAGCTGTCGATGCCAGCGCGATTGCCCGCGCAACCCTAGAAAAATCTGCCATCCCCAATGCCATCCGTCAAGCCCGCCTTGCTGCTTTGCGTGCTGTTGTGAAAAGTTAATTATGTCAATCGAAGAGCTGCATCTTCATCTGCGCAATCTCACCATTGCCGATTATCCGCGTCTTAAAACACTGATGGATCGGGTCTATGCCGACATCGGCGGTGCCTGGCCGCAGGAAATCATCGCCCGCCTGATCGCCGCCTTCCCAGACGGGCAGATTATTCTCGAAGACGGTGAGCGGTTAATCGGCATGGCGTTGAGCACCCTGATTGACTACAAAACTTTCTCCGATCCGCATCGCTACAGCGATCTGATGAACAAAAATCAGATCATCCGCGTCGATGACGACGGCGATGCGATCTATGGCCTTGATGTGGTGATTGATCCTGACTATCGTGGCCACCGCCTGGGGCGGCGACTTTATGAGGCCCGCAAGGAGCTATGTCGCTCGATGAATCTGCGGGCGGTTCTTGCTGGAGGCCGCATTCCCCATTATCACCACCACGCTGATCAGTTAAAGCCAACTGAATATCTGGTGCAGGTGGCACGCAAGGAGATTTACGACCCGATTCTTTCCTTCCAGCTTTCCAACGACTTCCAGGTCAAGCGCTTGATGCGCAACTACTTGCCAGAAGACGAAAAATCACGCGGCTATGCGACACTATTAGAATGGAACAACATTCTCTATGAGCCAGCCGAGCGGGTGCTGGAAGAACACGCCACCGAGGCGCGCATTGGGGCGGTGCAGTGGCAGATGCGCGAGTTCGACTCAGTCGATCAGGTGCTTGAACAGGTTGAGTTTTTTATTGACGCGCTCTCCGACTACCAGAGCGATTTTGCTGTCTTTCCTGAGCTTTTCAACGCCCCATTGATGGGGCTGACCGATCAATCTAACCCGCTCCACGCGGTGCGTTTTCTTAGCACCTTCACTGAGTGTTTCAAAACCGAGCTGCAGCGCATGGCAGTCAGCTACAACATCAACATCGTGGCGGGATCGATGATCGAGGCCGGTGATGATGGACGGCTCTACAACGCCGCCTATCTGCTACGGCGCGATGGCACCTTGGCTTGTCAACGCAAGCTCCACATCACCCCACAAGAACGCCGCGATTGGGTGATCGAGGGCGGTGACGAACTGGCTGTTTTTGAGACGGATGCCGGCCGCATCGGGATGTTGATTTGTTACGATGTCGAGTTTCCTGAACTTGGCCGCCTGCTTGCCGATGATGGGGTCGATATTCTTTTTGTGCCATTTTGGACCGATACCAAACACGGCTACCTGCGGGTGCGTCACTGCGCTCAGGCGCGGGCGGTCGAAAATGAATGCTATGTGGTGATCTGTGGCAGTGTCGGCAACCTGCCGTCGATCCAAAGCCTCGACATCCAGTACGCTCAATCGGCAGTTTTTTCACCTGCTGATTTTGCATTTCCACACGATGCCGTGCTCAATGAAACCACCCCCAACACCGAAATGATCTTCTTCTCTGACCTTGACCTGTCACGACTCAAAATCGTGCGCAACGAAGGCTCAGTCACCAACCTCAAAGATCGCCGCAAAGACCTGTTCAGCCTCAAATGGCGCAAACGGGGGCGTTGAAAAAACTCACACATGACTTCTTTGCGTTATATTTTTCTCATCATCTTGCTGCTAATCAGTGGCTGTGGTGACTCCCCGCCCGAGATTGCCCTCGGCTTTGGTATTGCCCAAGGACCGCGCAATCTTGATCCACGGTTAGCAACCGATGCCGCTTCGGAGCGTATCAATCGCCTGCTGTATCGCCGGCTGGTGGAGTTTGATGACTCCAGCCGTCCAGTGCCGGGGATTGCCGATTGGGAACAGCTCACCCCGACGCACTATCGGCTCACTCTTGGCGATCAAGGGCGTAGGTTTGGCGATGGCTCGTGGCTGACTGCCCATGATGTGGCGGCAACTTATCGCTCGGTGCTCGATGCCGCCACTGGCTCGCCACATCGGGCGACCTTAATGCTGATTGAGCGCATTGAGGTACTTAACGAAGACCAAGTGGATTTTTATCTGGATCATGCTGACGCGCTATTTCCTGCCTATCTGGGATTAGGGATTCTTCCAGCATCGCGAATTCAACAAAATCAAGGCTTTGAGCGCGCACCGCTGGGCAGTGGCTCGTTTCAGCTTGTTGCTTGGCCAGAACCCGGGCGGCTGGTGCTAGAGCGCCGCCGCGATGGGCTGCGCATTGCCTTTATCACTGTTCCTGATGCCAATGTGCGGGCGATGAAGCTGCGCCGAGGCGAGGTGCATCTGGTGCAAAACGACCTGCCACCGGAGCTGGTCGGCTGGCTGCGCGAGCAGCCCGAACTCAAGGTCACCACCCGCCCAGGGGTCAATTTTTCCTATCTGGGTTTTAATCTTGAGGATCCGGTCACCGGCGAATTGAAGCTGCGCCAAGCCATTGCCTATGCTCTGGATCGTGAGGCAATTTTGCAGCATTTGTTTCAAGGGCTGGGGCGCAAGGCCAATGCGCTGTTGCCACCTGAGCACTGGGCGGGAGTCGCCGAGCTGACAGGCTATGCCCATGATCTTGACAAAGCCCGCGATTTGCTCCAGTCACTTGGCTATAACGACCGCCACCGCCCGCGCCTGACCTACAAAACCTCCAGCGATGCCTTTCGGCTGCGTATCGCCACGCTAATTCAGGCGCAACTGGCTAAGGCGGGGATTGATATCAGCATCCAAAGCTATGATTGGGGAACCTTTTTTGGCGATATTCGGGCGGGTCGTTTTCAGTTGTTTAGTCTGACCTGGGTTGGAGTGCGCACTCCTGATATTTTTCGCTATGTGTTTCATAGCGAATCACTGCCGCCAGCGGGTGCTAATCGTGGGCGCTATCACAGCCCGTTGATCGACGCGCTGATTGATCAGGCCCGCGCCGAGCCAGATTTAGCCGCACAGGCGGGGCTGTATCGTGCGATTCAGGCGCAACTATTGGTGGATTTGCCCTACATTCCGCTGTGGTATGAGGATCAGGTGCTGGTCACCCGTGCTGAGGTACAAGGCTATACCTTAGCCCCCGATGGTCGCTACGATGGTGTTGAACACCTGATCTGGAAGCCGCAGTGATTATTCTGATTGTGCATCCCCGAGCAGTGCTTTGCGAAAACCGTTGAGCACCGCAACCCGCTCTGGGGTGCGACAGGCACTGACGGCAACACTGTAACTGGCGCACTGAATATCCAGAAAAATCACCGCGCCGTCGTCGTCGGCATTGTCGATGCGGGTGGCAATCAGCCCAATCTCATCATCAGCAGTCGGGGCACTGGTGATAATCACCCGCTCGCTGCTGCTTTCCACAGATTGCGTAGCATGCTGTTCAACATAGCCTAGCGTGCGCCCCCACAGCCGGGCGCAATCGCGTTGGGTGTCGCATTCCACCAGATTCTCCAGCTCCGCTGAATAGCGCGCCTGCTCCTCGTTTTCGAGCGGTGACATGCGAATGTTGCGCAGTCGGGTAAAGCGTTCTAGCTCATTGGCATATTGCTCAAACAGGTCTTGTTTGGTGCGCTCGTGGCGCAGGATCAAGGCGAGCGTGTCCTCGATGCTGGCCTTGGCTTGGCGAATCTCTCGTTCGGTATTTTCATGGATCGTCTGCCCGGCGCGCTCTTGCTCGGCGGCCTCACGCTGTGCGCGGTTGATTTGATTCTGCTGGCGACGAATGTCGCCTTTGAGTGACTGAATCATCACATCAACGGCGGCAATTTTGCCATCACGCATCATCACCACATCATCCACCGAGCGATAAGTTCGCAGCAACACCTCATCGGCTCGGCGCTGCTGTTCGATCAATTCTGCCTGCTCACGGCGCAGGCGTTCTAGCTCGCGTTCGCGGCGCAGCTCCTCTGCGGTTTTCGGCGGCGGCACATCGCGTCTGCGCATGCCATCGCGCGACATCTCGGTGCGCCCGCGATCCGCTGCCTCGGGTGGCAGGCGATCTGAAAATTGCACATTGCCCTCGTCATCAACCCAGCGATACAACTGCTGGGCACTCAGCGGGGTGCTCAACAGCATCAGCAGAATGATAAAAATTAGCCAGCGTTTTGAATTCATTTGTTAATCTCAAATTGTTGCGCCGAAGCGGTCACGATACGCCATCAGTGCCGCCAATAATTGAGCATCCGTGGATTGCTCGTCGAGCAGTTCGATGAGCTCATGGATGCTCGCCAAACTCACCACCGGCAGTCCAAATTGGTCTTGCACCTCAGCCACCGCGGATTGTTCACTGTTTTGACCGCACTCAGCCCGATCAAGTGCAATCACCACCCCGCAGGGAGTGGCACCAGCGGCTTCAATCAGTGCCACCGATTCGCGCACCGAGGTGCCAGCGGTGATCACATCATCAATGATCAACACCCGTCCGGCGAGTGCGCTGCCGACAATCTGACCGCCCTCGCCATGATTTTTCGCCTCTTTGCGATTGAACGCATAGGGATAATTTTGGCCGTGCTGATCGGCCAAGGCAATTGCCGTCGCCACTGCCAATGGAATGCCTTTGTATGCCGGCCCAAACAGCAGATCAAAGGGCGGAGCATTGGCGACAATCGCCTGAGCATAATAACGCCCCAGACGCGCCAACTGCGCACCGCCAGCAAACTCACCGGCATTAAAAAAATAAGGACTGACTCGCCCTGATTTAAGCGTGAACTGCCCAAAGCGCAAGGCACCACTGGCAATCGCAAAATGAAGAAATTCGCGCTGATAACTGTGCATGGGAGCGAGTCAGGGATGACGAGCAACCCGCTGGCGGGTCACATATTGATGAAAATGAGTGCGAGCACCTGCGCATTGCAATGTGTCGCCCGCTGTTGTTTTAGGTGTATTCATACTGAAGTAGCCCTAATCCCAAAGGGTTCAATTTTCCGTCGCTTGCGACATTCAGATTTTTGTAATGTACTGAGTCGCCATTATAACCAAACCTTGGCTGTCGCCGATGGCAGATGATCCACGACTATTTTTAGAGCTTCCAGTGAAAGCTGTCATCAGTCATAGCGGGTCTTCTCTGCGTGACTGGCGGCGGGATAAAAATCGTCATCGAAAACTTGCGCCCGCGAATACGGGCAGACGCTCGGGAAGATTTCCAAAGGAAGGCGGGTTTCTTTCAATGCCAAATCGACCGCATCGGGGTAAACTGCCGCGATGGTTTCTTCAATCGCAGCCTTCAGACCGGGCGACTGTTTCAATAACATCGCCAATTGTTTGCGCTGTTCGATGATGGTCGCACGCCAACTGCGCCCATCGAAATCGCGCCAGCGTTCTGCCAGGTTGTGATATTGGAACTGCCATTTCAGCAGATGGGCGAGTAGCACCAGCAAGCGACTGTGCAGCTCACGGCGATCGCTTTTGCTCATATCGCTGAGCTCCTCCAGCAGATGCGCAATGTCCAATTCCTCGAAGCGACGCATCTGTAATAACTCGGCATTGCGTTGCGCCCACTGCCGATAGTCAGTGTCATATAGGGTCGCTAAGTCGGTCATGGATGGGACTCCAAATTAAAAAAATTGGGCTACATCACGATTGAACTGGTGCAAATCGGCTGGACAATAGCGGCGAACATTCTGATGTGCTGCGCCCAGTTGGGCGCGGGCGACCTGTTCAAAACCAGCGGCATCCAGCCTTTTTGAGTCAAACCTAAACCGATTCTCGTGCCCCGGTTTCTTTCAATCGACACTCCGCAATCAGCCGCTTGAGGAATGTCTCTGGCTCCAGCCGTTCACCGAATAGCCGCTGTTGACGGCAGACATTGGCGAAATCGCCTGGGGTGAGCGATTCTAGCCGCTGCAAATGTCGCGCTAGATTGTCCGGCACCGTCGCAGCGGCATCGCCTAATGCCTCGCGGGCAAAGAGCGCCAGCCGTTGCTCTGGTTTCAGTGCCCTAAAATGCAGTTTGAAGTCAAAGCGGCGCAGTGCAGCAGCATCCAGACCGCTCATCAAATTGGTTGCGGCGATGAAAATGCCAGGGAAGCGTTCCATTTGCTGCAACAACTCGTTGACTTGGGTGCGTTCCCAAGGACGCTGCGCTTGGCGGCGGTCAGACAAAAAGCTGTCCACCTCATCCAACAATAACACTGAACGCTGTGGATCGATATTAACAAAGAGTTTTGCCAGGTTCTGCTCGGTCTCGCCGATGTAGGGTGAGATCAGATCAGAGGCTTGGCGGGTAATGAGTTCGCGATCCAGTGCCTCCGCCAACACCTCGGCAAAGGCGGTTTTGCCAGTGCCAGGCGGTCCATAAAAACACAGCCGCCCGCTGCCCTCGCGCTCCAGCGCCTGCACCAGAGTGTTGGGATGGATGCCGCCGGCGAGATTGAGATAAGCAACATCAAACTCAGTCGCCTGCTCGCGCCGCCGCGGGGCTGGTGCACCGTACAGCAGTTGACGAATTGCCGCGATTCCCTGACGCACAGTGATCTCTTTGGGTGCATGGGCGCGCAAATCCAGCAAGCGTCGCGCTGCACCCAGTTGGGCTGGTGCCAACGCCTCGTCGTCGGCTAGCTCATCGAGCAGTGGCGGCGACAGCTCCAAATCACCCAGATGCCGCTCTGCCATTTGACGACGCACCGAACGCGGTGGAGTAACAAAGGCCAACGGCAGCAAAAAACGCCGCTGAAAGGCGGGATCCATGCCACGGGTCTGGTTGCTGATCCAGATGGCAGGCACTGGATTTTCCTCTAAAATCTGGTTCATCCATCCCTTCTGCCTCCCCGTTGGTCCGTGACCACTGAGCAGCGCGAACAAACTGTCCTGCTGGGCAATGACATCCTCAACCTCATCAAAAATCATCACCGCATCACGGCGGTTGGCGAGCAGCCGTTGCGCGACCAAATACGCTGACAACCGCTCGGAACGCCCCATGCCATCGTCGTCATCATCAGTGGTGGCGACCTGATAGGCGGTCAGCCCCGCCGCTGTCGCCAGAGCACGCGCCATCTCGGTCTTGCCGGTGCCAGGTGGACCATAAAAGAGCGCGTTGACTCCGCTGGTGCCGGTGTTTGCAGCCGCAGTTAACGCCTCCTGCACCGCAAGCGCGCTGTCGTGCAGATGCGGAAACTCTTTGAGCGTCCAGTTCGCGGCTGGTGCCGGCTCCACTAGATAGGCCAGCAGTGCCGCCTCGTCGGCTAGCTCCATATCAAACAGATCACTGAGCAGATCGCTGGGTTGAATTAAATCCTCGATGTCACGGTTGGGGTAAAAGCGTTGCTCAATTAACCCGAACTGATACAAGGGCGCGCTTTTCTGCAAGGCTTGGCGCAACGCCCGTTCATCAAGGTGTAGCATGGCAGCAACGCAGCGGCGGATATCGTGGCGCACAAAATGCTGATGTCCACGCGCTTCGTTAACAAATGTATTGAGTTTGCTGTCGTTGGCGCGCAGATCGAGATATTCCAAAATACGGGTGGCAGTTGCATCTAATCCCAACGACCGCCCCAGCAGTGCTGCTGTGGGCGAGAGGGTCTGCTCATCATCAAGTGCATCAAGTGTGCTCAGTATTTGACGCGGAAGTTGAAAATAAAGCTCAAAAAGTGGGCCATCGTTAGAAAACAACCGCCGTTCAATCGCCGCTGTGGTGACATCCGACCGCGGTGCTCCAAGCGCCGCCACCATCTTTTTTTCTATGTCATCCTGTTCGGTTTCGTGTTTTTTAGCAGTCTGATAGAGCGCGTGGCGGGTTTGTTCTGTGAATAAGTGATTGGTTAATTCCCAGAGGGCGCGCAAAAAATCGCTGTCTTCCAGTCGTTCGCGGAGGCGGCGGTCACTGAAAAAAAGCCCCAGCGCAAAGCGTGCCAGACGGCGCGAGCGGGGAGAAATTTGGGTGAAATCTGATAACCAACGAGTGTCAAAGTTCATGCAGCGTCGTTCCTAAATGATAAACTCAGAACATGCCCGCCGGGCAGCGGGCGGGCGTTGAGGTCAGTGTTCTTCGGGAACCCAAGGCTGAAAGCGGCGGCTGTCAAAATACCAGTTAAGAAACACCCCGCGATGCGGGCCTTCGTCGATAAACATTCCCAACACCACATCCAGTGGCTCGCGAAAGTAATGCGAGCCAGCATCAGGTTCTTGATCCATCACCGGCTCCGCCAACACCTCCAAGATCACCGCTGGCTGGCCGATGCGCGGATAGCGATGATTTTTAAGCCCTGGCTTCCAGGTCACCAGATCACCGGGGGCGAAGTTGTAGCGTTGTTGCCACTGGTTGAAACGCTCCCGCAGCGCGGCAGCAGGATCGCCAGTCAAATCACCCAGCGGCTCATCATCCAACAACAGCGCGTTGGGATCGTCTTCGCTGAGCCCAATTTTTGCCAGCCAATCGCGTGAATTTAAGCGGTCATTGTCTTTAGACATCATTAGCTCCTTTGGGTGGGTGAGTAGATTAAGTTGCTGCCGCAGTCAAAAACCCTATGACATCGGTTATGCAGTGTTTTTTGACAAAATCATTGAAAAATTGGCTTAAACCATGTGGTTAAGCGAGGCGTTGGCGCGCCCTACTCGGCGGGGATGCGCTGGCATCTAAGAGAATAATCGTGGTGTCGATCAATTGAGTTGGGGGTGACAAGCGACCCAGGATTGAGTCGCGTCCTGCCATCGAGCGCGCACTTTGACGCGCCACGAATCAATAAGGAGAGCCAAGAGGTTAGATATTGCGCTCAACTTGGATTTTGCGCATGTGCTTGGCACGAAACCGCTCACGGTCGTCTTTATTTTCTGGATCAAAACCGAGTTTGATCATCTTCTCCTTAAACCATGGAGGCAACACACCACGAGAATAGGTGTTATTTGGGTTGTCTGGATCAACATATTGAGTGAAGCTGGTCTTCATGCTGATTTTACGCTTTTTACGGCGTGTTCGCTTCGGTTTCATGATCTCATTGGGCTCGAAACCATAAGATTGCATCAACTCATTGAGTTTTTGCAGCATTTCACCACGCGACTCGCGTTTGCGCTCCTTGAGCATACGCTCAATATTTTGACGATTCATATCGGTTTCCATTAACTTTTGTCGCAGCTCTTCAACGGTTAAATCTTCATAATTCATTGGTTTGTATCTCCTAAACTCAAGGGGGTAAAGTAGAAAGCGTTTAAGTGCAACCTCTCTACAAGGTGCTATTATTTAAGTAAGTGGCTTTTGTTGTCAATGCACAAGCGATAATTTTTATTGATTGATCAGATCAATCGGTTTAAGCTGATGACAACCGGGTGCAGGCTCAACTAAATTTTAGACTAAGGTAAGGTGCCAAAGATGATGACCAATACTTTTTATATTAAGCTCTATCTACTCACTGTGCCAGTGTTTTTTGGCATTGATATGATCTGGCTTGCTGGCGTTGCCCCTGAGTTTTATCAAGAACAGATTGGACATCTCATTGTCGATGCTGATGATGTGAATTGGATTGCGGCACTGGTGTTTTATCTGCTCTATATCATAGGGATTCTGTGGTTTGCTGTGCTGCCTGGGCTGAAGGCTGGCTCACTGTTGCTTAGTGCGCGCCAGGCCGCGCTGTTTGGCTTTTTTACTTATGTCACTTATGAACTCACCAACATGGCGACCTTGCCCAACTGGCCGCTGATGGTGGTGGTGATTGATACGCTCTGGGGGATGGTGCTGTGCACCAGTGTCGCCATGGTCAGCTATTTTATTGGGCGGCGGCTGTTAAATCACCAAATGCTTTAGCAAAGCGGCGGTAAGCGTCCCAGCCGTCTTGGTCCATCACCTGATCGATGACCCAGCGGTTGTCCTCACCACTGCCCATCAGGGTTTGAATTTCAAATCCAAGATGACGCAGCCAAGAATAGCTTGGACCTTCGGCGGTGAGCTGAAACTCGGCATAGTCCTCGGAGCGGGCATTGAGGTGATCGATAAAGTCGGCGGCATAGTCGGCAGGGCCGAGTAAATCGGTGCTGTTGTCCTGGACATGCACGACACATTTTTTAGCCAGTTCGATGATAAGAATGCGTCGCGCTTCATCGTCAAATTGCTGATACGCCAGCCGATCAGCAATTTGAATCAGAAAGATCAGATATTCTGCAATCACCGCCAGCCGCTGGGCATCGTCGCGATATAAAAACCGCTGACAATGAAGCTGAATGGCTTTATCAACCGCAATGCGCCAAGCAATAAATGCCAACGCACCACTGATTTCGACCAATGAGCGCGTGTTCTCTTCATTCCACCAATGACTTTTAATGCGGACTGCCATCTGATCCCCCTATTTTTTTACACAGGGGCGGTTCACGAACCGCCCCTACTCGCAAGGTGTTTTATTTTGATAGCCTGGTCTGGGTGACGAAGCGCAAAGTTCCCGCCTCAACATCCACCTGTACCTGATCGCCAGGCAGAAAACGCCCGCTGAGGATTTCGTGTGCCAGCGGATTTTCCAGTTGGGCGCGGATAGCACGCTTGAGCGGACGCGCCCCATACACCGGATCAAAGCCCGCTGTCCCCAGATGATCCAGTGCTGCGGAGCTGATGTCCAGATGAATGTCACGCTCGGCGAGCCGCTCGATCAGATAGCGCATCTGAATCCCAGCAATGGCGCGAATCTGCTCAGAGCCAAGTGGATGAAAGACCACGATCTCATCGAGACGGTTGATGAACTCAGGGCGAAATGCCTGGCCTAAAATCTCCATCACCGCCGCTTTCATCTCATCATAGTTCGCCTCACCAGCAGTTTCCTGAATCATTGCCGAGCCGAGATTGGAGGTCATCAC
>SKYD01000021.1 GCA_007128075.1 Thiorhodovibrio sp. | reverse complement strand
TCCCCAAGACCGCGCCACCTTCCTTGTGCGCATCACTGGCTTGCACAGGATGCGGGAAATCTGGCGCTATTGTTGTTGAATCGATCAAATAGCTCATGCGATTTGCCGCCAGCGATGAAAATGTGGAAAAATGGCGCATCGCGCTCTACATGAGGTACCACCGTTTGATCGACCACGACGGCTTTCGACCCAATGTCGGCATTATCCTTTGTAACGGCGAGCGCCGCCTGTTTTGGGCACGGCGTGTTGGTCAAAATGCTTGGCAATTTCCACAAGGCGGCATCAATCCCGATGAAACGCCGCAGCAGGCGATGTTTCGTGAGTTGGAGGAAGAGGTTGGTTTGGCGCCGCATCAGGTGACGCTGTTGGGCTCGACCCGCCATTGGCTGCGTTATCGACTTCCCAAACGCTTTATTCGGCGACACTGCGGACCGCTGTGCATCGGTCAAAAACAAATCTGGTTTATGTTGCGAGTCAATTGTGGCGAAACCGAATTTTGTCTTGATCGCAATGTCAAACCTGAGTTTGATGCTTGGCGCTGGGTGCGCTATTGGTATCCTTTGCGCGAAGTGGTGTATTTTAAGCGTCGCGTCTACGAGCAAGCACTAATTGAATTGCAGCCCTTGCTTTACCCTGAACGCAGTCCCCATGATCCGTTGTTTAGCCCTTATACTGACGCGCCAGCTTTGGTGCAGGATTTGTTCCCCCACGCTGGCTCCGCGATGCTCTATCCGAAACGGCGTTAATCGCGTAGTGCGCTTAATGTCTACTTTGGCGATACGCCAGGTGAACCATGCTTGAATCACTCCGTCGTATTGTTCAGGAAGTGAACCGTGCGCTCGTGCTTGACGATGCGCTGCGGATTATCGTCACCCGCGTCCGCGAGGCCGTCGGGGCTGATGTCTGTTCAGTGTATCTTACCGACACCCAAAACCGCGAACATGTGTTGATGGCGACCGAAGGGTTGCGCCCCGAGGCAGTCAATCGGGTGCGGATTCCACTCAATCGCGGACTGGTCGGCTGGGTGGCTGAAAAAGCTGATCTGGTCAGCCTGAGCGATGCCTCAACCCATTCGCGCTACCTATTTGTCACCGAAACGGGCGAAGAACGCTTTTGCGGTTTTCTGGGAGTGCCGATTGTGCAAAGTCGGCGGGTGCTCGGAGTGTTGGTGCTGCGCCAACGCGAGCCGCGTTGCTTTGCTGACGATGAGGTGACATTTGTCATTACCTTGGCCGCGCAGTTGGCAGGTGCCATCGAATTAGGACGGATGCACCAGCAAGACACCCTACCCAGCCGTTATTTAGCGGGGCGTGCCGCCTCACCGGGCGTGGCCTGCGGCACCGTGGTGGTGGTCTATCCGCCAGCAAATCTGGAAGCGGTTCCCGACAAGCCCGCTCAAGATATTCCCGCTGAGATCACCGCCTTGCGTGAGGCCCTGGCCGAGGTCATCTGCGAAATTGAACACATTGGTGGGCGATTTAGCCAAGAAGATCGCGCCCTGTTCGATGCTTGGCGGTTGATGTTAGAGAGCGATACGCTGGTCGATGGTGCGATTCAACGCATCGAAGCCGGCAATTGGGCGCAGGGCGCGCTGCGCGACACCATCGCCGAGCATACCGATGTGTTCGATCAGATGGAGGACCCCTATCTGCGCGAGCGCGCCTCGGATGTGCGCGATCTAGGGCGGTGGATTTTAAGCCGCTTGCAGAAACACTCAGCTCCAGTGCTCGATTACCCTGCTCAAACCGTGTTGGTTGGTGATGACATCAGTGTCATGCAATTAAGCGAGGTGCCTCGGCAATCACTGGTGGGCATCGTCACTACTGGCGGCTCGGTGTCGTCACATATTGCGATTTTAGCCCGCGGCATGGGTGTGCCAGCGGCGATGGGGGTCAGCGAGCTGGCAGTCAGCCGCCTCAACGGCATGGAGATCATCGTTGACGGCTATCGCGGGCGGGTCTATATCGACCCCTCATCAACCATTCGTGAAGAATATGCCCGACTCGCGGCGGATGAACAGGAATTTGCTGCAGGTCTCGATGCCCTGCGCGGACTGCCAAGCGAAACCACCGACGGCTATGGCGTGCCGCTGTATCTCAACACTGGTTTGGTCTCGGAACAACGCCCCGCTGGCAGCGATGAAGCCGCAGGGGTGGGGCTGTATCGTACTGAATTGCCGTTTTTGGTGCGTGATCGCTTTCCCAGCGAGGAAACCCAGCAGGCCAATTATCGCTGCATTCTGCAAACCTTTTCGCCGCGCACGGTGACCATTCGTACTCTCGATATTGGCGGTGACAAGCCACTGTCCTATTTTCCCGTTGAAGAATCCAACCCTTTTCTTGGCTGGCGTGGGATTCGGATTGCCCTCGATCATCCACAGATTTTTATGACCCAGGTGCGCGCCCTGCTCATGGCCGCCGCTGGGCTGGATAATCTGCAAATTTTATTGCCGATGATCACCACCGTCGATGAGCTAGACGAGGCGTTAAAGCTAATCCAGCGTTCTTATGAAGAGCTCATTGAAGAAGGTCACCCGGTGATTCTGCCGCCGGTTGGGGTGATGATCGAGGTGCCAGCGGCGGTCTATCAGGCAGCGGCTTTGGCTCGACGGGTGTCTTTTCTTTCGGTCGGCACCAATGACCTGACCCAATATTTGCTTGCTGTTGATCGCAACAATCCCCATGTTGCCGCACTCTATGATGAGCTGCATCCAGCGGTGCTCAATGCCTTGATGCTCACCGTTGCTGGCGCCCGTCAGCATGGCCGCGAGGTTAGTGTCTGCGGTGAGATGGCGGGTGATCCACTCGGTGCTGTGCTGTTGTTGGGCATTGGTGTCCATAGTTTGAGCATGAGCGCGGCGAGTTTGTTGCGTGTCAAAGGGGTGATTCGTAGTTTTAGTCGCGCGCGGGCGCGTGAATTGCTCACCGATGCCCTGCAGTGCGAAAATGCAGCGGCGGTGCGGCGATTGGTCACAGATGCCCTCGAACAGCTCGGATTGGGCGGCTTGGTGCGACCTGGTCGCTAAATTCCGCGTCACCTGATCGCTTGGGGTGTTATTCGGTATATAATTAAGCAGCGATGGCTTAATCATTACCGAGGTATTCCATGAGCGATAAACATCTTTATCTGTCCCTGATTCCGCAGGCGCTGATCGCGTCGATGTTGGAGCCTAAGGACTTTGGCAGCTACTATGCAGTCGGCACCCAAGTGCATGTGCAGGGGGAGTCGATCTTTTTTGAGGTTGATCCCGAATTTCGTTCGCCAGATTTTCCTTTCCATCTGGCTGATGAACGCTGTATGCCAAAAGCCAATGGCCAGCCCAAAAATTCAGTGTATCTGGGGATTTACCATGTGTTGTCGAGGATTCCAATCTCAGCACTGGGCAATCTCTATCTGGTGACCAATGACGGCAAAACGCTCACCCTGACTCGCGGTGAATATCAGCCCCGGGTGGAGCCAAAACTGCATCTGTATCAGGAGTTTTGCCCGATCAATCCGATGGTTGCCAGCCGCTTGGAGCCTAGAGATTTTGCGACCTCGATCACCGATTCGACACACCCAGTGCATGTGCCGCGCATCGTGTTCTCCGAGTTGCGGCTAGGTGATCTGGCACATGATCCCAAAAATGGCTCAGTTGACGACATCCCCTATTCCAACATCACCCATCTGCGCGACATCCTCCAGGAACTGCAAGTCAGAGAAGACAAGGCCAGCAAGCTGGTGCTCAAGCAGGTCAAGGAAGGGGTGCTGTATCGGATGGTGGAAGGTGGCTTTTATGTCGGCGATCAGGACGACTTTGCCTTTTATCCCTATCCCAGTCTCGCGGATCTCGAAGATCAATACCGTAGCTGGTGGCGTTCCGCCCAGCTCTCGGCGCTTGATTAGTGACCATATCCACATTTTTTCGATCTTAAACTGAGGTATCTAACTAGTGAATGAGTTTGTGTTCTGGATCACGCCCATTGCCGCAGTGACAGCAATGGTTTATGCGTGGATATTTTATCAAGAAATGTCCCGCCAAGATCAGGGCAGCGACATCATGCAGGAGATCGGCGCCCATGTGCGCCGTGGTGCCATGGCCTATCTGGGTCAGCAGTACAAGGTGATGTTCGTTGTGTTTGCGATCTTAACGGCGGTGTTCTGGGCGCTGGCCTATCAGTTCGATGTCCAAAGCACCTGGCTGCCGTATACATTTGTCTGCGGGGGCTTTTTCTCAGCACTGGCGGGCTATTTCGGGATGCGCACGGCCACTCAAGCCTCGACCCGCACCGCCGCTGCCGCCCGCGAATCGCTACCCAACGCGCTGCGCATCGCCTTTCGCAGTGGCGCAGTGATGGGGCTGGTGGTGGTTGGGCTGGGCCTGGGCAATATCGCCTTTTGGTTTATTCTCGCCAACATGGTGATTCCTGGCGAAGCGGGCGATACCCAACGCATGGTGTTGATTACCACCACCATTTTGACCTTTGGCATGGGGGCATCGCTGCAAGCGATGTTCGCGCGCGTCGGCGGTGGCATCTTCACCAAGGCAGCGGATGTTGGCGCTGATCTGGTCGGCAAGGTCGAGAGCGGCATCCCCGAAGATGATCCACGCAACCCCGCTGTGATTGCCGATAATGTCGGCGACAATGTCGGCGATGTCGCTGGCATGGGCGCTGATCTGTTCGAGTCCTATTGCGGTGCGGTGCTGGCTGCCAGTGCCTTGGGCGCGGCGGCCTATATCACCCAACCAGCATTGCAGATGAAGGCTGTGGTCGCACCAATGGCGATTGCGGGCATTGGGGTGCTGCTATCCATCGTTGGTGTGTACTTGGTCAAGACCAAGGAAGGAGCCGATCAAAAAGATCTACTTGAATCCTTAGCACGCGGCATCAACGCCAGCGCGGCAATGATTGTGGTTGCTGCTGCCCTGGTGTTATGGCTGCTGGGGATGCCTAATCTGTGGGGCATCTGGGGGGCGATGGTGGCAGGTCTGGTCACCGGGCTGATCGTCGGGCGCTCGACTGAGTATTACACCTCACCGAGTTATTCGCCAACGCGTCAGATTGCCAATCAGGCTGAGGGCGGTGCCGCAACGACCATTATTGCTGGCATCGGTGTTGGGATGCTCTCAACTGCGATTCCGGTGCTGGCAGTCGGTACTGGCACCCTGCTGGCGTTTTTGTTCGCCTCGGGCTTTGATGTCAGTCAGATGAACTTGGGGCTGTATGGTATCGCCATCGCTGCGGTGGGGATGCTGTCCACGCTGGGGATCACCCTCGCCAGCGATGCCTATGGCCCGATTGCCGATAACGCCGGCGGCAATGCCGAGATGAGTGGTCTAGGGCCAGAGGTGCGCGCTCGCACCGACGCGCTCGATGCCCTCGGCAACACCACCGCTGCCACTGGCAAGGGCTTTGCCATTGGCTCGGCGGCGCTGACCGCACTGGCGTTGATTGCCTCCTATGTTGAGATGATCCGCATCGCGCTGATCAAATCAGGCGTGGAGATGCTGGAGCTAGGACACCAACTCAGCGTCCCAACCATCGAGGCGAGTCTGATCGATTTTATGAGCTACTACCAAGTGACCCTGCTCAATCCGATTGTGCTGGTGGCGATTCTCATCGGTGCCATGATCGCCTTTACTTTCAGTGGGTTGACAGTGCAAGCAGTCGGGCGTGCCGCCGTGTTGATGGTGGAAGAGGTGCGGCGACAGTTCCGCGAAGATCCAGGTATTTTGAAGGGGACTTCGCAGCCTGATTACGAGCGTTGTGTGGCGATTTCGACGGTGGGTGCGCAGCGCGAGATGATCCTGCCCGCGCTGATCGCAGTCGCCGCACCGGTGATCATGGGGCTGGTGTTGGGCGTGGCTGGAGTGATTGGGCTGTTGATTGGCGGTCTGTCGAGCGGTTTTGTGCTGGCAGTGTTTCTCGCCAATTCCGGTGGTGCCTGGGATAACGCTAAGAAATATATCGAGGCGGGACACCACGGCGGCAAGAACTCACGAGCGCACCGTGCGGCGGTCATCGGCGACACCGTGGGCGATCCGTTTAAGGACACCTCTGGGCCGAGCCTGAATATTCTCATCAAGCTGATGAGTATTGTTGCCATCATTATGGCAGGGGTGACTGTGACCTATAGCCTGATCTAGGCCAAGCTAAACGCCCCTAGTCAGCAAGACCAGGGGCGTTTTGGCACTAACTGCGGAGCTTGGCGAGGATGTTGAGCATCGATAGGCTACCGAGCAGCCGCCCCGAACCAGTTTCCACGACTGGCATACGAATCAGCCCCCCCCGTAGCAGCATCAACGCCGAGGCAATCGGCAGATCCGGCCGCACCACGGGAATTTCATGATCGACATAATCCTTCACTTTGCGATCCAAGAAGGGCGCCAAGCGCTGTTGGGCATCTTCGATTGACTCGGCAATACTTTCATCATTGCTGATGGTGCTATCAATCTCATAATGGCTGCCAACGGTCACTGGCACCAGGATTTTGGCAAATTGCACCGCACGAATCTCGCCGATAAAGCGAAAATTGTCATCAACCACCCACAGGTCAGGCTGATGCTTGCTGATCATCAGATCGATGGCGGTGGCGAGAGTATCCTCAGCCTTGACAAGGAAGGGGGCCTCACGCATGTAATCTTTTGCGTACATTGTATGCACTCCAGTTGATTTAACAATACAGACAAGTTAATCATTGCAGCGGAAAACATAGCTTATAAGCTAAAGCCGTTTGTATCAATTCGCTTTTGGGTCGCCAAAGCGCACCCAACCAAATTCTGCTATAATTACAGTCCTTTGATGCTGCAAAATCTAGTAATGGATAACACACAAACCAAGCCCTGGGCGGGGCGTTTTGATCAGCCCACCGATGCCTTTGTCGAGGCCTTTACCGCTTCGGTGGGCTTTGATCAGCGGCTGTATGCCCAAGATATTCAAGGCTCAATGGCACATGCGCGGATGTTGGCACGCCAACAGGTGCTTAGTGCTGATGAGTGTGCGGCGATTGTTGCTGGATTGGAGCGGATTCAACAACAGATTGAGCGCGGCGACTTTGTATGGTCGGTGCCGCTGGAGGATGTTCACATGAACATCGAGCGAGCGTTGACCCAAGACATCGGCGAGGCGGGAAAACGCTTGCACACTGGTCGTTCGCGCAATGATCAGGTCGCCACCGATATTCGGCTGTGGCTGCGTGAAGAGATCGATGCCATCGTTGCCCAGTTGCATCAATTCCAGGCAGCCTTGCTGACTCTTGCCGAACGCGAAGCGGACACGGTGATGCCGGGGCTGACCCATTTACAAGTTGCCCAGCCGGTGACCTTTGGTCATCACATGCTCGCCTGGCATGAAATGTTGGTGCGCGATGCAGCGCGTTTTGTGGATTGTCGGCGACGGGTGAACATCATGCCGCTGGGGGCGGCTGCCTTGGCTGGCACCAGCTATCCGATTGATCGCGAATACACCTGCGCCCTATTGGGCTTTGAGGGGATTGCCGAAAATTCACTCGATGCGGTTTCGGATCGTGATTTTGCCATTGAGTTTTGTGCTGCCGCTGCGATTTTGATGATGCACCTCTCGCGCTTTTCCGAGGAGCTGATTCTGTGGTCATCAGCCCAGTTTGATTTTATCGAACTCGCCGATGCCTTCTGCACTGGCTCGTCGATCATGCCGCAGAAAAAAAATCCCGATGTGCCCGAGCTGGTGCGCGGCAAAAGCGGGCGCATCTTTGGTCATTTAATGGCACTGTTGACCCTCATGAAAGCCCAGCCGTTGGCTTATAATAAGGACAATCAAGAAGACAAAGAGCCGCTGTTTGATACAGTCGATCAGGTCAAAGCCTCGCTTAAAGTGTATGTCGATCTGATCGGCGCACTGCGCTGTAAGCCAGCTAAGATGCGAGAGGCAGCACGCCAAGGCTTTGCCACTGCCACCGATCTTGCCGATTATCTGGTCGGCAAGGGGATCGCGTTTCGGGATGCCCACGAAATCGTTGGCAAGGCTGTCGCCTTAGGGATCAAACGCGGCTGCGATCTTGCCGCGCTGTCTCTTGCTGAATTGCAGGCCTTCTCGCCGCTGATTGATGAGGATGTATATGCAGTGCTGACCTTAGAAGGCTCACTGGCAGCTCGCAATCATTTCGGTGGCACCGCACCTGAGCAGGTGCGCGCCGCCATTGAACGCGCCCGCGCCCGCCAAGAAACACAGGTCTAAAAATGTTTATTTCTGAAACCACGGTGTTAAACATCGTTGAGCGCGGCTGGATTCCCGATTGGCTGATTCGTCACGGCATTCGCACCCGTTTACGCCGCACCTTGGCGGCATTGCCGCAGCACGACTGTGAGGCTGCGCTGCGCCATACGCTTGATTTTATTGCCAAGATGGACGCTTCAGCAATTGCTGAGGTGCCACAACGCGCCAACGAACAGCATTATGAGGTGCCGGCGGAGTTTTTTGCCCAGGTGCTCGGCCCGCAGCGCAAATACAGCAGCGGCTACTGGCCAGCGGGAGTGACAACGCTTGCCGAGGCTGAAGAGGCATCTTTGCAGGCGACGGCTGAACACGCTGGTATCGCAGATCACATGCGGGTGCTGGAGCTAGGCTGTGGCTGGGGGGCGTTTAGCTTATGGGCGGCGCGCCGTTTCCCAAATAGTCAGTTTGTTGCCGTCTCCAATTCGCACTCACAACGCGCCTGGATTGAATCGCAGATTGCCGCTGAGTCATTGACCAATCTGGAGATTATCACCGCCGATATGAACCAGTTCGCCCCGCAAACCAGCGTTGACCGCATTGTGTCAATCGAGATGTTTGAGCACATGCGAAACTGGCGCGCTCTATTTTCTCGGGTCCATGATTGGCTCACCCCCGATGGCCAGTGTTTGATTCATGTTTTTTGTCATCGCACTCTACCCTATGTTTACGATGATCGCGGTCTCGATGACTGGATGAGCCATTATTTTTTCGCAGGCGGCATCATGCCCAGCGACGATCTGCCACTCTATCTGCACGATCATTTGCGCGTTGTTGATCGTTGGCGTTGGAATGGTCAGCACTATGCGCACACGCTCAATGCCTGGTTAGCACAGATGGATCACGCTCGGGCGGCGGTGTGGCCGATTTTGGAAACAACCTACGGTGTTGAGCAAGCTGCCTGTTGGTGGATGCGCTGGCGGCTGTTTTTCATGGCATGTGCGGAGCTATTTGCCTTCAATCGCGGTCAAGAATGGTGGGTCAGTCATTATTTGCTGCAAAAACCATGACCCCTCGCATCCCCTCCACAATCTGCATCGTCTCGACGCTCACCGTGGTCACGCGCTGGAGAAAATCCACCACCTGTTCTTTGTAATCGGCGAAACGATAGGTGTTGAATTGCTCGCGGATGGTTGGGTCTTTAGGGGGTTTTTCTTTGTATTGGTCGAGAATCCACTCCAGCGCCGAGCGGTTGCCGAGACGATAGTCCCAAACGACGGGCGGGATGTCGCTCAAAGTCGTTTCGCTATCGAGTACGATCACCCCTTCCTCGCGCTTGGCTCTGAGCAGCGGTTTGGGCAACAAGCCAGCAGCGCGAGCTTTGTCATCGGGAATATCAGTGCGGGTCAGCGGATACGGTTGGCTCCTCGACGTTTCATGTGGATTTCAGGATAGAACCTGCTGGGCTGGCAATGAGGTAGATCATGGTCATGAAGGTCTCGGTATTCCGGTAGCCTCTGG
>SKYD01000123.1 GCA_007128075.1 Thiorhodovibrio sp. | reverse complement strand
GCCATGCCAGCGGCAAGCGTGACCGCGTGCTGTTCGGCAATCCCGACATCAAAATAACGCTGCGGGAAGCGTTCAGCAAAGGCAACCATTCCTGAGCCTTCGCACATCGCCGGGGTGATTGCCAGCAGCCGCTCATCGACTGCCGCGACATCACACAGCCAATCGCCAAAAATCTGGGTATAGGCTTTGCGCCCGTCGATCTTGGTTGGAATCACGCCGGTGCGTCGATCAAACGCCGACACCCCGTGATACATGGTTGGCTGCCCCTCGGCGGGTTTGTAACCGCGCCCTTTTTGGGTCACCACATGCAGAAAGCGCGGACCAGTCATCCGCTTCATGTTGCGCAAGGTCGAGATCAGCGCGTCTAAATTATGCCCATCAATCGGGCCAATGTAGTTAAAGCCCAGCTCTTCAAACATGGTGCTGGGCATCACCATGCCTTTCATGTGTTCTTCCCAACGCCCGACCAGCTCGCGCAGATGCGGCATCCCGCGCAGTGCGGTTTTGCTGCCCTCGCGCATCGTGGTGTATAGCCCACCGGATAACAACCGCGCCAGATGACCGCTGATCGCGCCAACGGGGGCTGAGATCGACATTTTGTTGTCGTTGAGAATCACCAACAGATCAGGATCGAGCGGGCCGCCGTGGTTGAGTGCCTCAAACGCCATCCCGCCACCCAGCGCGCCATCGCCAATCACCGCAATACATTGCCGCCGCTCGCCTTTCACTGCGCAGGCCAATGACATTCCCAATGCGGCACTGATCGAGGTGCTGGAATGCCCAACCCCAAACGGGTCATATAGACTTTCGCTGCGTTTTGGAAAGCCAGACAGCCCACCCTTCTGGCGCATCTGGTGCATCTGATCGCGCCGCCCGGTGAGAATTTTGTGCGGATAGGCTTGGTGGCCGACATCCCACACCAGACGATCTTTGGGGGTGTCAAACACATAATGCAACGCAATGGTCAGTTCAACAACGCCAAGTCCGGCTGCCAGATGCCCACCGGTGCGGGATACGCTGTCAATCAAAAACAGCCGGAGTTCATGTGCCAATAACTTGAGTTGTTCGCTAGATAATGCACGCAGGTCGGCAGGATCGTCGATGCTAGAGAGTAACGGAAATTCGGCAGCAGGTGCTGAGGCAAAAGAAGAGGTTGAGTCAGGCATGCGTGATGAATCCCAAAGTGGCTGCGTAAAAATTTGCTACCGCGTGATTATACGGTGTAACTTTAACATAATATAGCAGTCAAGTTCCCGCAAATTAGGCTCACCGCCACTGTGCTTGTGAGCGGTGAGGCGTTTCGTTTTAGGAAGGTATTTCATGCTGATTTATGATCTTGATCGTGCTGGCGGTTATTGGGGCGCGGTGTATGCGTTCACCGCTGTCAAAGGTTTGCAAGTCATCATCGACGGCCCGGTCGGCTGCGAAAATTTGCCCGTCACCGCAGTGTTGCACTATACCGACGCGCTGCCGCCACATGAATTGCCGGTGGTGGTGACCGGGCTTGGCGAGGAAGAGCTTGGTCAGGAGGGCACTGAGCAGGCGATGAAGCGGGCATTTGCCACCCTTGATCCCAAGCAACCAGCGGTGGTGGTCACCGGCTCGATTGCCGAGATGATCGGCGGTGGCGTGACCCCTGCTGGCACCAAAATTCAGCGATTTTTGCCGCGCACCATTGATGAGGATCAATGGCAGAGTGCAGATCGGGCGATCTATTGGCTGTGGACACAATTTGGCGGCAAATCCAACAAACAACCCGCACCGCGCCCCGCCGAGAGCAAGCCCCGGGTCAATCTGATCGGGGCGAGCTATGGCGTATTTAATAGCTGGTCAGATTTGGCGGAGATGCGGCGGCTGATTGAGGGCATTGGTGCCGAAGTTCACATGACCTTTCCACTCAGCACCGAATTAAGCGACATTCCACGGCTGGCCGAGGCGGATGTCAATGTGTGCTTGTACCGTGAATTTGGTCGCAAACTGTGTGAGGCACTGGATAAACCCTATCTGCAAGCCCCGATTGGGTTGCACAGCACCACCCAGTTTCTGCGTGCGCTCGGTGAGTTATTGGGACTCGATCCTGAGCCATTCATTGCCCGCGAAAAACACACCACCATCAAGCCTTTATGGGATTTATGGCGTTCGGTGACTCAAGATTTTTTTGCCACGGCTAGCTTTGGGGTTGTTGCCACCGAGACCTATAGCCGTGGGATTCGTCATTTTCTCGAAGATGAGCTGGGAATGCCGTGTCGGTTTGCGGTGCCACGCTGTCCAGGTGGCAAAACAGACAATGCCGAGGTGCGCCGCCTGGTGCGCGAACAAACCCCACTGATTCTATTCGGTAGCTACAACGAGCGCATGTATCTCAGTGAGATCGGCGGGCGAGCGGCGTTTATCCCGATGTCGTTTCCTGGCACCCTGATTCGCCGCCACACTGGCACGCCAGTGATGGGCTATTCAGGGGCGACCTATCTGGTGCAAGAGGTTTGTAACGCGCTGTTTGACGCGCTGTTTCATATCATTCCGCTCGGCACCGAGCTTGACCAAGTCGATGCCACGCTATCGCGCCTGCATCAAGAATTGCCCTGGGATGCGGATGCCAAACAGGCACTTGATCAGATGTTGGAGGCGGCACCGGTGCTGGTGCGCATCTCAACTGCCAAGCGATTGCGCGATGCTGCAGAGCGTGCTGCCCGCGCAGCGGGTGCGGAAAGCGTGACTATCGTGCACTTGAAGTCAGCAAATCAAGCACTGTAGCAAACTTTTTGTGACTGTCAATCAATCCTGAATTTTTTATTGTAAATTTAGGTTGACATCTTCTAAGATCAGTCTAAACTAACAGTCACATCGGTCATCGCCACCATCGTTTGCCCTTGAGGGTGAAGCTGGCGAAGATCGAATCAATCGGCGGTTTTTGCATGTATGCACCGCCAGCTTAACTTGAAGCAACCCGAAACTTTGGAGTAACAACTCATGGCGGAAAATAAATCAATCACCGGTTTAACCGACAGCGAAGCAAAAGAATTTCATGGCATCTTCATGCAAAGCATGACCAGCTTTTTTGGGCTGGTGGTCTTTGCCCATGTATTAGCATGGCTATGGCGTCCTTGGCTGTAAATTGACGCTTTATCAAGCATCAGCACAGCCTTGGCTTTGCCAAACAACCTGAAAGCAGCCCCAGCCGGGGCAACATTTGATCAAGTTACCTAAAGAGCAACCCAACGGAGAGAATGAGATGAACGAAAACCTGTACAAAATCTGGCTGTTAGTCAATCCTGGTGTCGCCTTAACAGCAATTTTTGCATTCCTAACCGTATTAGGTTTAGGAATTCATATGATCCTGTTGAGCACCAGTGATTTCAACTGGCTAGAAGACGGCTTACCGGTTAGCTCATCGGTCGAATACCTCAAAACGAAATAAGCCGTTCTTTCTTAACAGAGAAAGGCGAGGCCCGCCGGTGCCACAGTGGTCCGGCGGAGCGCATCCGAGTTGCTATGAGGAGACAGCAGGTCATGGTGTCTCCCCAGCAGAGGAATAAACGATGGCCATGCTGAGTTTTGAAAAAAAATACCGCGTACGCGGCGGAACGCTGGTCGGGGGGGATCTGTTCGACTTTTGGGTAGGGCCGTTTTATGTCGGCTTCTTCGGAGTTTCAACAGTCTTCTTCGCCGTGTTGGGGACCTTGTTAATTATTTATGGCGCGGCCCTAGGCCCGACCTGGAATATCTGGCGGATCAGTATTGCACCGCCGGATCTAAGCTACGGCTTACAATTTGCCCCATTGACCGAAGGCGGTCTGTGGCAATTTATCACTTTCTGTGCAATTGGTGCCTTTGTTTCATGGGCACTGCGACAAGTCGAAATTGCACGCAAGCTAGGCATGGGGCTGCATATTCCCTTTGCATTTAGCTTTGCTATTTTCGCCTATATCACCCTGGTCGTCATTCGCCCGGTGTTATTGGGTGCATGGGGTCACGGCTTCCCGTATGGAATCTTCAGTCACCTTGACTGGGTATCCAATGTGGGCTACCAAACCCTGCATTTCCACTATAATCCAGCGCACATGTTGGCGATCAGTTTCTTCTTCACCAACTGTCTGGCGTTAGCCATGCACGGCTCACTGATCCTCTCGGTGGTCAACCCGCGCTCTGGCGAACCGGTCAAGACCCCAGAGCACGAAAATACCGTATTTCGTGACATCGTGGGTTACTCCATTGGTGCCTTAGCGATTCACCGCCTGGGCGTCTTTCTGGCGATCAACGCCGCCTTCTGGAGCGCGGTGTGTATCGTGCTGACCGGGCCTTTCTGGACCCGCGGCTGGCCGGAATGGTGGAACTGGTGGCTCGAGCTTCCGATTTGGTAATCTGAGGACACCAACATGGCTGAATATCAAAACATCTTTACCCGGGTGCAGGTTCGTGAACCAGCCTACCCCGGCGTAGAACTTCCCAAAGGCAGTCTGCCTCGTATTGGCAAGCCAATCTTCTCTTACTGGTTAGGTAAGATTGGTGATGCCCAGATCGGACCTTTGTACCTTGGCTTTTATGGAATTGCCTCACTGATTTGCGGCTTTATCGCTTTAGAAGTCATTGGGCTGAACATGCTCGCCTCGGTCAACTGGAGCCCGATTGCGTTCGTGAAAAACTTCTTCTGGCTGGCATTAGAGCCACCAGCTCCCGCTTATGGACTTAGCTTCCCGCCGCTGGCGGAAGGCGGTTGGTGGCTGATTGCAGGGTTCTTCCTGACTGCCTCCATTCTGTTGTGGTGGGTGCGGGTCTACACCCGGTCAGTTGAGTTAGGGATGAACACCCATCTGGCGTGGGCGTTTGCAGCCGCCATCTTCTTCTATCTGACTCTGGGCTTCATTCGTCCAGTGTTGATGGGAAGCTGGGGTGAGGCGGTGCCGTTTGGTATCTTCCCTCACCTCGACTGGACAGCGGCGATCTCAATTCGCTATGGCAACTTCTACTACAACCCATTCCACGCGCTCTCGATTGCCTTCCTCTATGGCTCGGCTGTGCTGTTTGCTATGCACGGTGGCACCATCTTGGCAGTCTCGCGTTATGGTGGTGATCGCGAAATCGATCAAATCACCGACCGTGGTACTGCGGCTGAGCGTGCAATGTTGTTCTGGCGCTGGTGCATGGGCTTTAATGCCAGTATGGAATCGATCCATCGCTGGGCATGGTGGTTTGCTGTGTTCACCGTCATTACCGCAGGGCTTGGCATTCTTCTCACTGGCACCGTTGTTGAAAACTGGTACCTGTGGGCGGTTAAGCACGGATTTGCCCCGACATATCCATCGGAACTGACCATCCAGGATCCTAACCTGGTACAGGGAGGCTTATAATGAACGGGCGCACCACACTGATCTTGGGGCTGCTCCTTGTCAGCCTCGTGCTAGCCGGCTGTGAGGCTCCACCGCCGCACATTGTGCAAAATGGCTATCGTGGGCTGTCCATGCAGCAAAACTACAACCCACGGCGGTTGCAGGAAACCATTAATGCCAATGTCGTTCCCGAGACGATTGCCGATGCCGCACCAGGCGGGCCCTTAGCCAAGGATGTGTATAACAATGTCCAAGTGCTGGGCGACCTAACGGTCAATGAGTTCAACCGCACCATGGTTGCTCTGACCACTTGGGTGGCTCCGAAAGAGGGCTGCACCTACTGTCACGAAGGTGTCAACTGGGAATCTGACGGGGTTTACACCAAACTCGCCTCGCGGCGTATGTTGGAGATGACCCGGGCAACCAATGCCGAGTGGACTGATCACATCGCGGATACAGGAGTCACTTGCTATACCTGTCACCGTGGAAATCCAGTGCCACCGATCACTTGGACGACCGATCCTGGTCCCAAGACAGCATCGGGCTTTCGCTCCACCGGGCAAAACGCGGTTGCTCCAGATGCGGCTTACACCTCGCTACCGTTTGATCCATTCACTCCATTCTTAGGAGCGGATCCGGCTGAAATCCAGGTGGTTGGGCATACTCCGCTGCCTGAAGGCAATCGCCAGTCGATCAAACAGACCGAGTGGACCTATGCTCTGATGATGCACATGTCCAAGTCGCTGGGTGTCAACTGCACCTTCTGTCACAACAGCCGTTCATTTATGTCATGGGATCAAAGCACGCCGAAGCGCACCACCGCTTGGTACGCCATCCGGCATGTGCGTGACATGAACAACAGCTATGTGACCCCGTTGACCGACATCCTGCCGGACTCGCGCAAAGGACCGCTCGGGGATGTGTTCAAGATCAACTGTGCCACCTGCCATCATGGCGTTTACAAACCGCTATTTGGTGCTCCGATGGCAAAAGACTACCCCGCACTCATGGGGCAGTCAGCAAGTGCAGAAGATCAGGACGATGCGGCGGCGACAGAAGATGAGTCTGTCTTAGCCGAAGATGATGGTCTTGGCGGTGATGAGGTGGTTGCCGAAGAAGCAGCCGGTGATGAAGAGGTTGCACAAGCGGACATGGAAAGCGTTCCAGCACCGATTCGTTACCAACCGTTGTCTGAAGACAGCGCCGACGACGAGATCATCGACGCTCTGTAACACGGTTATTGCATTCAAGTATCTTGGGGCGAAGGACCGTCCCCGAGTGAACCCAATGGACTGCTGGCCAAGTGGCCACATCCTGACACAACGAGGAACTATCCATGGCGGAGAACAAAAGTATCACTGGTCTAACCGATGCTGAAGCCAAAGAATTTCATGGCATCTTCATGCAAAGCATGACCAGCTTTTTCGGGATCGTCGTCTTCGCTCACGTTTTAGCGTGGCTGTGGCGTCCCTGGCTGTAATCAGCCGTTATCATCTTTTTTCGTGCGCTGGATGATTGGCATCCGCGCACTCCACACGCAAGATAAGGTCTTTGCTCATGAAAAACGACAACATGTACAAAATTTGGCACATTTTTGATCCGCGTCGTACCCTGGTGGCTGTCTTTGGCTTCCTTGCTGTACTGGCACTGCTCATCCACTTCATCCTGCTTGGCTCGCAAGACTTCAACTGGCTTAGCGACGGCATCCCGCCGGTCAGTGCTGGTCAAATGTCAGCGATGCCCGACGCACGCAATATTAACTAAAATCCTACTCGGCGGCTGATGTCGCCGAGTCCTTGAGACTTGAAAGCGGAGAGAGTTCCCATGGCTGAAAAAAGCATTACTGGCTTAACTGACGCTGAAGCCAAAGAATTTCATGGCATCTTTATGCAAAGCATGACCAGCTTTTTCGGGCTTGTCGTTTTTGCGCATGTCCTCGCTTGGCTTTGGCGCCCCTGGCTCTAAAGCAAACGCTTGATGCTTTGGTGCGGGGCAGATCATGCCCCGCCTTACCCCTTCATAGAGGGCATTTTCGATGCATAAAATTTGGCAGATATTTGATCCCCGTCGTGTTTTAGTCGCAGTCTTTGCGTTTCTCGCTATTCTTGGACTGCTGATTCATTTTATCCTGCTCGGCACGACTGACTTCAATTGGCTCAATGATGGCGTACCGACCTACAGTGCTCTGGTTGAGCTGACTTCTTCAGTCGCTTAAAACCAATACTGTATTTTGGTGTTATTAAGGCAGCATGTTGGCTGCCTTTTTTATTCTCATTGATTGAGCTCAAAAATTTATCCCCCGCCAACCGCCTGGATCATCTCGACCTGATCATCAGCATTGAGCCGATAGGTTTCAAATTGACTTCGCGGCACCAGCTCGCGATTGACCTCCACCGCCAACCGCCGCCCATTGAGATCACATTTCGTTACTAGATCAGCGATTGTGCATTGCTCAGAAATCTCGGTTGCATGACCATTCAATCGAATTTGCATAAAATTTTCGATGCCTCTTGAAAAGAAAAAACTGTTGTTGATCTTAATCTTCGGATTGTATCACAATCTCTAATTGCAGATAAGGTTATGCGCAAAGTTTTCGATTTTATGTGTTGAAACCGAATCGCAAAGTCGTTCTCTATCGTGTTATTTTTAGATAAATCTGCAACTTACCACGGCTTCACCCACCGCAACTGCCCGTTTTATCCCTGTCATGCTGGGGTGAAGCGTGAATTTAACTGTCTATTCTGTTATTGTCCCTTAAACGCTTATCTGTGCCCGGGAGCCTATCAGGTCATCGAACAAGCCAGCGGTCGTCTGCTCAAGGATTGCTCGGCATGTCGGCTGCCACATGATGGTTATCATGCTTCCTGGGCCTTCATCCAGCGCTGGCTGGCGCACCCAACGGTGTGGACTGGTCAGCCCCAACATACAGAATTGATCATGTCTGAATCCTTCTCTCGCTTATCTGAGCGGCTCAATCACGCCATTCTCATTCTCGACGGTGCCATGGGCACCATGATCCAACGCTGCGGCCTGACCGAGGCCGATTATCGCGGCACCCGCTTTGCCGACTGGCCATCGGATCTCAAAGGCAATAACGATCTGTTGGTGCTCACCAAGCCCGAGGTGATCACCGACATTCATGAGCAATATCTCGCTGCTGGCGCGGATATCATCGAGGCCAACACCTTCAACGCCACCCGCATCGCCATGGCCGATTATGGGATGGAAGAGCTGGCGTATGAGATCAATGTTGAGGCGGCAAAGCTGGCACGGGCGGCAGCCGAGCGTTTTAGCACTGCCGACAAGCCGCGCTTTGTCGCCGGCATCTTAGGGCCGACCAACCGCACCGCCTCGATCTCGCCCGATGTCAATGACCCCGGCAAGCGCAACATTGATTTCGACACCCTGGTCACTGCGTATGCTGAGGCAACACGCGGGCTGATTGCCGGTGGCACCGACATTCTGTTAATCGAAACCATTTTCGATACCTTAAATGCCAAGGCGGCGATCTTTGCCGTCAAACAGGTGTTTGATGAAGATCAGGTGCGGCTGCCGATCATGCTCTCGGGCACCATCACCGACCAATCGGGGCGCACCCTGACGGGTCAGACCACTGAGGCGTTTTATCACTCGCTGCGTCATGCCGAGCCAATCAGCATCGGGCTAAACTGCGCCCTCGGCCCGTTTGAGCTGCGCCAATATGTCGAAGAACTTGCCCGCATCAGTGAAACGGCGGTCTCCGCCCATCCCAACGCTGGCTTGCCCAATGAACTCGGCGGCTACGATCTTGATCCCGACACCATGGCCGCCGAGATTGCCGAATGGGCAAAGAGCGGATTTTTAAATATCGTCGGCGGCTGCTGTGGCACCACGCCGGATCATATTCGGGCGATTGCCGCAGCGGTTGCCGATTGTCCACCGCGCCAGCGCCCGACGCTCAAGCCCGCCTGTCGGCTCTCGGGGCTGGAGCCTTGCACCATTGATGCTGAAACCAGTCTGTTTGTGAATGTCGGCGAGCGCACCAATGTCACCGGCTCGGCACGCTTTAAGCGGCTGATTAAAGACGGCGATTATGATGCCGCGCTCAGTGTCGCACTGGAGCAGGTCGAAAACGGTGCCCAAATCATTGATGTCAACATGGACGAGGGGCTGCTGGATGCGGTTGCCGCCATGCGCCAGTTTCTCAATCTCTGTTCAGCCGAGCCAGACATTGCCAAGGTGCCGGTGATGATCGATTCCTCAAAATGGGAGGTGATCGAAACTGGGCTAAAGTGTGTGCAAGGCAAATCCATCGTCAACTCAATCTCGCTCAAAGAAGGTGAGGATAAATTTTTAGAGCAGGCGCGGCTGTGTCGGCGTTATGGCGCGGCAGTGATCGTGATGGCGTTTGATGAGGTCGGCCAGGCCGACACCCAGGCGCGCAAAGTCGAAATCTGCACCCGCGCTT
>SKYD01000084.1 GCA_007128075.1 Thiorhodovibrio sp. | reverse complement strand
GCCATTTAAGCCAAGTCGATGCGCATGTCCACAGCATTACCAGCATCCTGACGACCATTCAGGGCGTTGCCGAGCAAACCAATTTGTTGGCTTTAAATGCCGCGATTGAGGCAGCGCGTGCCGGTGAGCAAGGGCGTGGATTTGCGGTGGTCGCGGATGAGGTACGCGCCCTGTCGAAACGCACCCAAGATGCCACCAATGATATTAGCCAGATGATTGAGACCTTGCAAAATTCAACCTTACAGGCGGTGGAAAAAATGCAAGGCTGTCACGAGCAAGCCAATGAGACAGTCAACGGCATCATTCATGCCAGCGAACGCTTGGATGTCATTGATCAAACCAATAAACACATCAGTGCGATGGCAATGCAGATTGCCCATGCTGTTGAGCAACAAAACGCGGTCACTTCAGAAATCAGCAGCAATAGCGAAAAAATTAAGGATGTGTGTATAGAGCTTTTACAGCAAGTTGAAGACGCACAAGCCCGCTCAACCCAATTACGCACCACCATTGCTGCGATGCCCGATTTTTCAGGCACTCTGAAACTGACATAAATGCCGACTGTTGAGCATCGCTTGGTGGGATGCTTAGCGTTTTTTTGTTGCTTGGGGCGCGGGCATGTGCTAGGGTTGGCTTCGTGGGCAGAGAGTGTTAGGTGTTCTTTTTAGCACACTCGACCAGCTTTCTGTCTAGTTAACTGTTCGCCCAACCAATACAAGAAAAAGAAACCCAATGGATGATTACAAGCTTCTAATCGACCTACATAAACAAGGCCGCCGGCAAGGTCCAGGAGGTGATGCTGAGACAGAACTCGCTCTTAAGCTCTCGATGATTGACCGTGATGCCACGCTGAAAATTGCTGATATCGGTTGTGGAACAGGTGCGTCCACTCTCCTTCTTGCACAGCTTTTGAAAAATTCGCATATTACGGCGGTGGATTTTCTTCCGGACTTTTTGGATATTCTGAACAAAAAAGCCGAAAACGCTGGAGTTGCTCACCGAATTTCGACGATTGAACGCTCCATGGACGATTTGCCATTTGCCGATGAAGAATTTGACATCATCTGGTCAGAAGGAGCCATATATAACATTGGATTTGAGAGGGGTGTGCATGATTGGCGGCGTTTTGTAAAAACAAATGGCCTCCTCGTTGTTTCTGAGATTACTTGGATTTCGGATTGCCGACCTTCGGAAATTCAGAACCATTGGGACAACGAGTATCCCGAAATCAATTTAGCTTCTGCCAAAATCAGGGTTCTGGAAAAGCACGGTTATTCACCTATCGCATACTTTGTTTTACCGGAACACTGCTGGCTGGAAGAGTACTATCGCCCAATGCAGGCCAGTTTCGATGACTTCCTAAATCGAAACGGTAACAGTGAAGATGCACGCGCAATTGTGGCCGCCGAAGGTCACGAAATTGATCTTTACGAGAAAAACAAAGCCCACGTCAGTTATGGGGTTTATATTGCAAGAAAGCTGGGATAGAAAGGCGAACAAGGCGCTGCACTGGACGGTGATTCCGCGCTGCGCTGCTCCATTGCCGCTGGTGAGCTTGTCGATAGCACAGAACTGCTTGTGCGACTCTGCGCCCTTAGGCAAATCAACACATCCCGCAACGCGCACTTGGTCATGTTGCCCCGATTCAATCTCTCTCGCTCGGCAGGTTGCACCCCAGCGGATGATGCGTGGGTGACAATCCAATCTGCTATTTTTGCACCACACCAACAATTGCTTGCTCATCGACCACAATCAGCGCGGTGATCTGATGTTGGCTCATCAGCTCAATCGCGCTGCTCATGTGGGCATCGGGACCAATACACAGTGGATTAGGACTCATCATCGCGCTGGCGGTGAGAGCAAAAAAGTTTTGCTGATTGTGCTGCACCGCACGGCGCAGATCGCCATCGGTAATGATACCTAATGGATACTGACCATCGGCGGTGATGATCGCCAGCCCCAACCGTCCACTGGTCATGGTATCCAGCACCACATCTGCCGTCGCCTGAGGTGAGACCAAGGGCAGCGGTTGGCCACGCATCTCATCGCGCACCCGATGTAACAGCCGTCGCCCAAGACTACCACCAGGATGGAAACGGGCAAAATGATGCGGCTGAAATTCGCGGGCGTGCATCAAAGCAACGGCAAGCGCATCGCCCATCGCTAAGGTCGCCGTCGTCGAGGCAGTGGGGGCAAGCTGCAACGGGCAGGCCTCCTGCTCGACACGCACCAATAAATGAAAATCAGCTTTTTGTGCCAGGGTTGAGCGCCGCTGTCCAGTCATGACGATGATGCGATTGCCATTGTCGCGCAAAAACGGCAACAGCCGCAGCAGCTCTTCGGTCTCGCCAGAATAGGAAATGGCAACAAAAACATCCTGTGGCTCGACCATGCCCAGATCGCCATGATAGGCCTCGGCTGGGTGCATGAAAAACGCTGGCGTGCCAGTACTCGCCAAGGTCGCAGCAATTTTTTTGCCGATGATCCCCGATTTGCCCATGCCACAGATAATCACCCGCCCGCGACTGGCTAAGATCGTCTCAATGACGGCATCAAACTGCTGATCAAGCCGCTCAATCAGTCCGATAATCGCCGCTGCTTCGATGCGAAATACCTCAGCAGCGCGGGTTTGATGCAATCGCGGTGTTTTGGGTGGTGAATCACTCATCCGCGCTTTTTAGACCGCGCCAGCATTGATCGCTGTATCCAATTAATTTGGCTTGTTCGCTCTAGCATCATACAAACGACCAGAAGCGAATTGATGCAATATACTAACGACCAATGTTTGATAGGGGATGCCAGCTTCTAAAGCTTTTCTTTGCAGTACATGAAAATCACGCTCTGGAATACTCACATTGATTTGTTTTTGCTTTTGCAAAGTTGTTGCTGCCACTTCTGCAAGAAATTGTTTGCGTGACGCGCTCATTTCTGAGCGAAACTCACCCGCTTCATACGCAGCCAATAATTCTTGCTCTTCTTTGTCAAGTTGTAGAGACATGACTGAATCACCTCAAAGATAACGCTTGGTTGCTTTTCGGCTTGGGATCACCGTTTTTAGAAAAATCTCTTGATCATCCTCGACATAAGGAATCAGATAGGCATAGCCTTCAACAGCAACCACCAGCATACGCTGATGGGGATATTTTTCCGCATTTGGATGAACCACATCATCTAAAAGATCGCCAGATTGCAAGCAAAACACAACATCCTCAAATGAAATACCTCGCTCCTCAATCAATTGACGATTTTTCTCAGGATCCCAATTAATGCGCTTCACAAGCTGCGTCAAACTTAAAAATTGACATTAAGATTATGCACTTTGGCGCGAAAATCAGCGGTCACGCTTTCAATGTCGCTGTCGCTGGCAATCACCCGCGGAGTTAGGATGACCACCAGTTCAGTGCGCTCGGCTTTGCGGTTGGTGGAGCCAAACAAGCCGCCCAAAATCGGCGCCCGATACAGCCCTGGCACGCCGGATCGCCCATCCTCGCGGTTGTCTTGGATCAGCCCACCGAGCACCACCGATTGATTAGAACGCACTGCCACATTGCTGGTGATATTGCGTGTCCGAAAGGACGGCGAATTGAGCTCGCCGCCGCGCTCGGCAACCGTACTCACCTCTTGCTGAATGTCCATCTGCACCAGCCCGCCAGGGGTCACTTTGGGGCGAACCGTCAGCATCACACCGGTGTCGCGGTACTGAATCTGGTTAATGATGCGGTCAGTTTCGCTGGTGCCCTGTTGCTGCATGGTCGCCACTGGCACCTGTTCGCCAACCTGGATTTTTGCCTCTTGGTTGTCCATCACCATCACCGAAGGCGAGGACAGCACATTGACCAGCCCATCGGATGCCAGAGCACTCAAAGTTGCCCGCACGGTGTTTGGACGCAATACCGTTGACCAATTAAATCCAGGGAGCTGGGGGGAGGGTCTGGCAGTATCCCCTTGGCTGAGTGACACATCGGGGATATAGCCGCCGCTGCGGGTGGGCGTTTCTTGGTTAAAAAACTGCCATTGCATCCCATGGCGTAGCGAGCCAGTAAGCGTGATCTCGACAATGGTCGCCTCGACCAGCACCTGCAACGGAACAATATCGAGCTGTTTTAAGGCATCGAGAATTTTGCTGTAATCGCGGGCGCTGGCGCGAATCAGCAGCGAATTATTCACCGTATCGGCGACAATCCCCACCTCGTTGGATAAATTGATTTGGCTGTGCGATGTTGCTCTAGTACCTGAGTTGCCGCCCTCTCCAATTGTGGCTTCGCGCTGTCCAGGAGCTAAGGTACCCACAGAACGGGCTGGGGTGGCGCGACCCTCGCCGGTGAATAAGGCACTGAGAATGCTAGCAAGATTCTCAGCATCGCCATGCTTGACCCGATAGACATAGAGCCGTTGTGCGCCGCTGCCACTGGCCTCGGCAAAATCAAGACGCTGAATCCAGTCTTTCATGCGCTGAAGATAGTCAGCTTGTGGCGAGACCACCAACAGCGCATTGGCACTCTCGACTGGAATAAAGCGAAACATACCGCTAAATGATCCACCGTCATCATCGCTCAACAGCTCATTGAGTTGGCCAATGACATCTTTTGCTTTGGCATACTCAAGGGTAAAAAAGCCAACCGACAGCCCCGCCATCCAATCAACATCAAACACCTCAATGGTGTCGATCAGATTGATCATCTCCGGTCCCGAGGCGGCGATCAGCAACAGATTGCGCAAACTGTCCACACGCACTAGGCTGCCCTCGGGGGCGAGTGGTTCGAGAATATTCGCCATTTCACGGGCACCGATATAACGCAGTGGAATAATCTGCACACCATAGCCACGCGGCAGTGGGCGCTCGGTTTGGCCTAATTGTGGCGCCAAATTGCCGCGCATCGCATTGGAGATCGCCACCACCTCATAGCGGTCGCCGCGATCAACCAGCGCAGCATTGTTCATCCGCAACAGGGTTTCGAGCGTTGGCAGCAACAGCTCGCGGCGCAAGGGTCGTCCGGTGTGCAGGGTCGCGGTTCCCTGGACTTGGGGATCGAGCACATAATTCACCTTGAGCAGATCGCCGAGAATCACCTTGACCACCTCGCGGATGTCGGTGTTCTCAAAATTTAAGGTGACATCGCCCGGTGTGGTGTCGACCTCGGGGCGCGAGACTCTGGAGACAAAACTTCCAGTGCCACGATCAATGCGATCTTGGGGGATGGGGCGGTCGTCATCATCGCCGATGGCAATGCCGTTGTGATCGCGTAACGGTTGAATCGATACTGGCGCGGTGCGACCTGGCGCGGTCTGATCAAAAATATGTCCGCTGCCAGTCTCGACCCGGCGGCTGGGATCCCAGTCGGTGCTGGCACAGCCAGCAAGCAGCAGTGCCAGCCACAGGATCAAGCCACAGCGGTTTGGTTGTCTTAACATACAAATTAGCCAAAAACGCGGCTGATGATATGAAACCCAGCAACATAGGTGCCAATCATCGAGCCAATGGTACTAAAAATAAAAACCAATAAAATTCTCGACACGCGGTTGCGCCACCAACCAGACAGTTGGGTGATTTGATCGCGCAATTGCCGAAAATCGCCCACACTGGGGCGGCGCAGCATCAGCTCAAGACCGGCAGTGACCATGCCCGCGCCGATGGTCGGGTTGAGTGAGGTCAAGGGTGCTGCCACAAAAGCACCGACAATGGTCAACGGATGGGCTGTGGCAAGCAGTGCCCCCAGAGCCGAGAGCCCGCCGTTGATCACCACCCAGTTGAGCACCAGATCCCAGCCTAATTCTGGGCTTTGGGTGAAACCATAGCCAAACGCGCTCAGAATCACTGCCACCACCAGCCACGGAACCAGCTTCCACAGCGAGGAGCGCGGCGGGATGGTCTCCAGTTGGGTGAGCGTTGCCGCTGCCATTGCGGGATCAGCCTTGGTCAGATGAGCAGCAAGCCCTTGCAAATGACCAGCACCAATCACCACCAGCACCCGTTGATAATCCGTGCTTTTTTGCAACAACTGAGCTGCCATATACTGATCGCGCTCGGCGATCAATGGCTCAAACAGATCCGCCCGATCTTCGGCAAATTCGGCAAAGGTGGTTTCCAACACATCGCCCTGTTTGAGCTGCTCGATTTCCTCGGCAGTGACCTGTTCACGCGATAGCAGACTGACCACTAGACCGCTAAACAGCGTCCAGCGTTTCCACCAGTTCAGATTGTGGGCGGTGCGTTTGAGGGTCACGCCGATGTCACGGTCAATCAGCAACACGCCAAGCCCGTGCTCATTGGCTAACCGCAGGGCAATGCGCTGTTCAGCCCCCGGCTCGATGCCGCATTGCTCGGCAAGCCGCTGTTGATAGGCCGAGAGTGCTAAGTGAGCCGCCACCATCGCCGCCCGCTGCTCGCGGATCACGGCAAATAAATCCATGCGAGCTAGGGAATCGGGATCCATCATCGCTTGGTGGCGACTAGCGCACAGCTCGACTGCCACTGCGTCAAAGTGTCCAGAGTTGATTAATTCCTCAACCTTGGCAACACTGGCAGATGAAATATGTGCAGTGCCAAGCAAGGTGTAATGGGTGCCATTGCGTTCAAGCGTTAAACATGGCTCAGAATGAGATATTTCCATTTGTGCGATTAACCGCTTATGATCCTGTTTTGGTTTTCGTGGTGAACCACAGTGATGAGACGCTTTATTCAGATAATAGTTGTTGTTTGCGCACTCGTGCTGGTCACTGGCTGCGCGCATGTTCGCAAAGATCGTCAAGCCAAGCAATTAGAAGCTGCCACCTCCAGCTACCGTCAGGCACTGCGCTGGGGATATGTTGATGCCGCTTTAAGCTATTTGCATCCTGATGTCGCAACACCCGACGCATTAGAGCACTTAGCGCGCATTCGCATCACCAGTTACGATGAGGTGCGCCCCGCGATGTGGATCAATGAAACGACTGCGACCCAGGTGGCGCGGATTGAGTATGTCATTTTAGATCAGCAACGGGTTGATTCGCTGTTAGACCAGCAAGAATGGCGTTTTGATCCTGAACAGGGGGGCTGGCTGCTACATTCCCCACTGCCGCGCTTTGAGTGACCGATGGCTGGCAGCTTGCTTGCGATTGGATTATTGCTGCTGGCGGGGTGGTTTTGGCTGGATAGCCTGCGCGCCCGTGAGATGGCACTGTTTGTAGTGCAACGCCGTTGCGAAAATGACCATCAGCAATGGCTTGATCAGACCGTGATGCTGAAAACACTGCGCCTGCACTGGGGTGCTCAGGGTGTGCGCTTTAAACGCCGCTATGGCTTTGAATTTAGCAACGAAGGCACCATCCGCGAGCACGGAGAATTGAGTCTCATCGGGCTTGAGGTTGAATTCATCACACTTGCCAGCGACACCCAAAACGAGCAATTATTTGACGATGCGTAACGCTGGCCGCTCAGGCTTGGTGGGTTTGCTGGCTTCCGATTCTTGCGTTGTTTCGTGCTCAGTGGCTGGCTCTTCTTCCTGCGGGAAAATCATCCCGTGGCCATTCTCACGCGCATACAACCCCAAAACCGCCTGCGGTGGCAGCTCCACTTGAGCTGGCACACCACTAAACCGCGCCGAAAAGCTGATCGAATCATTGCCTAGCACCAGCCCGTGAATTGCGCTGGGCGATATGTTCAACACAATACGACCTTCTTCGACAAATTTGCGGGGCACATTGGCCTGTGGATGGGTGGCATCGACCAGCAAATGCGGGGTCATGTGGTTATCGAGGATCCACTCAAATAGGGCGCGAATCAGATAAGGTCGGTTCGAGGTCATCATTCGCTTTCCTTTATAAAAATTTGATGTCACGCAGTTGCAGTCGCGGCCATTTCGCGCTCGATCTCGCTTAAACTAAAGCCAAACGATGGCCACTCAAAAATACGCCGCGCATAATCAAGAATGGGGGTTGCTGGCGCGGGCAATTCGATGTTGAGCAGCGGCAGCCGCCATAATAAGGGAGCAAGACAGCAATCGATCAGTGAAAATTCATCATTCATAAAAAATCGATGGGCACCAAACACGGGTGCTGTTGCCACCAAGCTCTCACACAGCCGATTACGGGCGGCTTGTGCTTGTTTGGCATTTTTGGCATGAAGAATTTCGCGCATTGGTGTATACCAATCACGGTCAATGCGATACATATACAGACGATTTTTGGCGCGTGCCACCGGGTCAATTGGCATCAGCGATGGATGTGGAAACCGCTCGTCGAGATATTCCATGATCACCTGCGATTCATACAACTGCAATTCGCGATCAACAAAGGTCGGAACCGTGCCGTAGGGATTCAATTCCATGATCTCCTCGGGCATATCGCGAACATCTACATCCACAATTTCGACGACGATTTTTTTCTCCGCCAAAACCATGCGCACCCGATGACAGTAAGGGCAATGAGGATCAGAAAACAAAATCGTTGCCGAACGCTTGCTGGTTGCCACCAAGTGATCATCCTTTAAATGATTTGAGAGCACAAAAGAGTTACCATGTGTTGATCGAGCTGATCAACCGATCAGCCCGATCAAGGATGCTCAATGCACGTCTTTCCAATACTCTTTTTTGAGCATGTAGGTCAGCACGAACATCAATCCTAAAAACAGCAAGACATAGGTGCCTAAGCGGCGGCGTTCAAGCTGGATTGGCTCCCCGACATAGGTCAGGAAGTTGGTTAGATCATGCACCATGTGATCATATTGCTCAGGGGTGAGCTCGCCTGGCTGGGTGAGTTTCAGCCCAGTGACCTGCCCCTCATGCCCATGGCCATAGATCGCTTCCTGCACACCCTGTAGTTCAGCCAGCACATGCGGCATGCCGACATCAGGATAGAGCAGGTTGTTGACTCCATAGGGACGGTTATCGTCAACATAGAACGACTTCAGGTAGCTGTACACCCAATCTGGGCTACGCCAGCGAGTAACCAGCGTCAAATCCGGAACCACAGTGCCAAACCATTGTTCTCCATCTTCTGGACGCAGCGCGATGGTCATCAGATCACCAGGCTGGGCATCGCCAAAGATCAGGTTGTCACGCAGCTCCTGTTCCGAGATATTCAAATCCTCGGCTAGACGGTTGTAGCGCATATATTTAAGCGAATGACAGCCCATACAGTAGTTGACGAAATATTTCGCCCCCCGTTGCAGTGATGGCTTATCGCGCAGATCGACATGGGCACTATGCAGTTTGGCATCATGCCCGCCCGAGGCCATGGCGGCGACAGGTGCGATGATGAACAGTAAAACGAGAAGACTGTGTCTCATGAGGTCACCCTTTCCGGAACCGGCTTGGTTTGATCCAGCGTGCTATAGATCGGCATCAGGATAAAGAAGGCGAAATAAGTCACCGTAAACACCTGTGCCAAGAAGGTATAAAGCGCACTTGATGGCTTCATTCCCAAATAGGCGAGCGCAATAAACGACACCACAAACAATCCCAGCATAATCCGGGAGATGCGTCCTTTATAGCGCATCGATTTGACAGGGCTGCGATCAAGCCAAGGCAAGAAAAACAGGATAATGATCGCACCAAACATCACCAACACCCCAGGGAACTGCGAGCCAGCAATCGGTGGCACCGCCCGTAACATGGCATAGAATGGAGTGAAATACCACACAGGCGCAATATGCTCAGGGGTTTTGAGTGGATTGGCTGGCTCGAAGTTGGGCGCTTCAAGGAACAGTCCACCAAAATCTGGGGCAAAGAACACCACAATTGAAAACAGGGCTAAGAACACGGTCACGCCCATTAAATCCTTCACTGTATAGTAAGGATGGAACGGAATGCCATCGGCAGGTGCGTTGGTATCCCAACGGTTGCCTTTGGGACCTTCTTTGATCTCGATGCCGTCAGGATTATTGGATCCAACCCGATGCAATGCCACGATATGGATAAAGACCAGCCCAGCCAGCAAGAAGGGGATCATAAAATGGAAGGCAAAGAAACGGTTGAGAGTGGCATCGGAGATGACATAATCACCGCGTACCCAAGTTGATAACTCAGCCCCGACTTCAGGCACAGCGGCAAACAGATTGACGATCACCTGCGCACCCCAATAAGACATCTGTCCCCAAGGCAACAGATAGCCAAAGAAGGCGGTTGCCATCATCGCCAGATAGATCACCACACCGATGATCCACAGCAATTCGCGGGGTTTGCGATAGGAGCCCCACATCAGCCCACGGAACATGTGCAGATAGATCACGATGAAAAAGGCTGAGGCGCCTGTCGAGTGCAGATAGCGAATCAGCCAGCCCCAATCAACATCACGCATGATGAATTCAACTGAGGCAAAGGCCTCGGTTGCTGAGGGCTTGTAATTCATTGCCAGCCAGATGCCGGTGACAATCTGAATCACCAGCACTAAAATCGCCAGCGACCCAAAAAACGACCAGAAATTGAGATTTTTGGGCGCGTAATACTCAGCGAAGTGCGCATTCCAGACATGTAAAATCGGGAAGCGTTTATCAACCCAACCGATGAAGCCGGTGGGTGCTGCTTTGTCAGCATTCATTAAGCCTGTCCTCCATCCTCGCCCACCAGGATCGTCGTGTCGTTGAGGTAGGTATGTTGTGGTATGACCAAGTTGCTTGGCGCGGGTACACCTTTAAATACCCGTCCTGCCAGATCAAACTTCGATCCATGACACGGGCAGAACCAGCCGCCTTTCCAGCTTGATCCCAGGTCAGCCGGTCCAAATTCGGGGCGATAGGTTGGCGAACAGCCCAGATGGGTACAGATGCCAATGGCCACGAAATAGGTTGGCTTGATGGATCGGGTTGGATTTTGACAATAACTGGGCTGCTGGGTGGCAAGCTGTGAATCGGGATCGACGAGCTTGGAGTTCTGCGTTGGCAACGCCTCCAGCATCGCGGGGGTGCGATGCACCACCCAGATGGGCTGACCACGCCATTTGACGCGCAACAGCGCGCCAGGCTCCAGTTTACTGATATCCGCCTCCACGGGCGCCCCGGCAGCACGCGCCTTGGCACTGGGATTCATGGAGGCGACAAAAGGAACCGCTACAAAACCAGCGCCGGCGGCTCCGACAACGCTGGTTGCGGCAACGAGCATTCGCCGCCGCATCTTATTCACGCCTTGTGCGCTCATTGATTTAAAAGCCCCCGCTCGGTTCGTAAGGACGACACCCCGGCTTCGAGGCGCGATAGAAGTCCATATACATGAGTGATTCGCGAAGTACTGCAAAACAAGATCGCGTATTTTCGACGATTTTGCCTGTTTTGGTCAAGCAAGATGTTTTAGACGACCTCGCCAGATTCGTGGTTTGCAGCACCGCACGGGTGAAAGCCTAGCCATTATAGCCTAATTGCAAGCAGTGGCGGCGATGATAATTTTAAATCCTTCAATTAGGCCGGATTGGGAATGTCGATGAATTGGTGCTCAAGGTTAAACTTGGCGGCAAGATGCGCACCCAGTGCCCGAATCCCATCACGCTCGGAGGCATGATGCCCAAGCGCGAAATAATCCACGCCCAATTCTCGCGCCTGATGCGTGGTTGGCTCGCTGATCTCGCCACTGAGATACGCATCGATGCCCCCCAGTTGCGCTGCTGCCTCCAGATAGCCTGGCGCACCGCCGCTACACCAGGCGATTTGATACAGCTTGCGCTCATGGGCCTGGATATGCAGCGGAGTCTGGTCAAAAGCCTGTGTAAGCTGTGGTATCCAATCAGCAGCAGACCGCGCTGGCTCTAAGGTGCCACGCCACACCAGCCCATTGCCTGCGGCAGTGGGGGTGGCGTTGATCGCCCCTAGCCGTTGACCAAGATGGACATTATTACCCAAGGTGGGATGAGCATCCAGCGGCAGATGATACGCCAGCAGTGCCACGCCAGCCCGCATCAGCGTCCCAATCCGCCGTCCGAGTATTCCCACCGGATGCCAGTCTTGGCCTTTCCAAAACAGCCCGTGATGCACCAGCACAGCATCGGCATCATCTGCAATCGCGGCATCGAGCAGTGCCTGACAGGCGGTGACACCAGTAACAATGCGTGAAATAGGACGGCTACCGGCAACCTGCAGCCCGTTGGGCGCATAATCGCTAAACTCGTCTACCTTTAATAAGGTCTGACAATAAGCCACCACAAAATCGACATCAGTCATCATTGGTTAAAAATCCTATAAAAAACGCTCAATGGCGGCGCAAAATCAACACAGCGCCACCTAAGAACGCCAATGGCGGCAGCCAAGCCGCGAGCATCGGGCTGAAAGAGTAAAGTAGCGCCAGATATGCCAGGGTGCGGCTGACCAAATAAAATAACACCCCAATCATCACCCCTAAAAAAATTTTTAATCCCAATCCCGTGCTGCGGGTGGTACCGAACAACACCGGCAGTGCCACAAAAATCATCATCAACACCAAAACTGGATGCACAATTTTCGCCCACAGCGCCAGCTCATAGCTGGTGGCATCCTGCTGGCTTTGGTGTAGAAAATCAATGGTGCGGATCAGTCCTGAGATCGGCAGCAACTGTGGTTCGACGACAATCACTTTCAGCACCTCGGGATTGAGCAGCGATGTCCAACTGGCCTGCTCAATCTGCTCGACCTCAACCCCGGTGTCGCTGATATGACTGCGTTGAATATCCTCTAGCTCCCAAGAGCCGCCGCGATACTGCGCCTGGCGAGCATGGGCGGCGACCCGTAAACGGGTGCCGTCAATCTCATAGAGATAAATATCCTGCAACAGTGCCCCGGGCAAAATAGAGCGGATATTAATCACCGCCGCCCCATCCCGCGCCCATAATCCTGACGCGGTGATTTGCAATGCCTGCCCGGTTTTCAGCGTCGAGCGCAACACCAATGCCTGCTGTTCAGCAGCCGGCACCACCACCTCGCCGAGCAGCAACGCCAGCACCGCCAATCCTAGCCCGCCGCTTAATCCCCCCAAGGCGATGCGCCGAATCGATACACCCGCTGCTCGCATTGCCACCAATTCCGAGCGACTGGCGAGCATCCCCAGCCCGACCAAAGCACCGATGAGGGTGGCAATCGGAAACAATTGATAGCCATAGCGCGGCAAAGTCAGTACCGTGAACGCAAACAGCTCAGTCAATCCATATTGATTAACACCAAGCTGATCCGACTCATCGGCAAGCACCACCACCCCAAGCAACGGCAACAGCACCGCAAAAGTCACCCCCGTGCCCTGCAAAACCGCCGCTGCTAAATAACGATCAAGGATTTTCATTTGTTATCTGTGCTTATGTCCACTTCAGGTATTCCCAAAATTCTGTTAATCGACTATGATTTATTCCCATGAATTTACTAAACCACAGCACTGGACAAGACGACGATGGCCATCATTGGCTTGCGATCTCAGATCTTATGGCATCGTTGATGATGATTTTTTTATTCTTAGCGTTGTTGCACATGGTGCAGGTTGAGCGCAGCCAAAAGGTCGAGCAGGAGGTGCGCATCACTGCTGCTGAGTTGCGTGAAGCGATCTATCTCGCACTCGCCCATGAGTTTCGTGATGATCTGGCGCGCTGGAATGCAGAGCTGGATCGCCCCACGCTGACGCTGCGTTTTCGTGAGCCAGAGGTGTTGTTTGATCGCAATTCAGCGCAGATTAAGCCCGAATTTGAGGCGATTTTGACAGATTTTTTGCCGCGCTATATCAACCAGCTCACGCCCTTTCGTGAGGTGATTCGTGAGATTCGCATTGAAGGCCACACCTCCAGTGAATGGAGCGAGGGGAGCACCGAGTTAGAGGCCTATTTTTTAAATATGGAGTTGAGCCAGCAGCGCACGCAATCAGTGTTGCGGTTTGCCTATGATCTTAATACGGTGCGTCAAGCCGATTGGTTTAAGCAGCGTGTGGCGGCTGTGGGCTTGTCCTCGTCACGGCTAATTAAGGACGCGCAAGGGCTTGAGGATCGGGCGGCCTCGCGTCGCGTGGAATTTAGTGTGTTGACTAATTTTGAGGCACAGTTGATTTCTGGCAGCCAAACGCCGCCACTAGAAGCGCAGCAGCCGGCGCCGCGTCCTGCAACTGTGGTTCGCTAACTTGCTTCTGGCTCGCGCAACGCCTCGACTGATAACACGCGAAACTGAGCTTGTTCCACCGCATCGAGGACAGACTGCGGCTCAATTTGTAAACTCTCCCAGAGCTGCGGCTCAATCGGTGGCGCGTCGTCCCAATCGCGTGAATCCAGCTCGGCAAGATGCGCCCCAGTGTTCGCCAGATGCACCAAAGCCACTGCTTCATGAAATTCTTCTGGGGCTAACAATGGCGAATGATGGTAGCGCAGCATGGCACAGAGCAGCGGCGGCAGTCCCCAGTGTTCAGCCAAGGCACTGCCTAATTCAGCATGATTAAAGCCAAGTTCAGCGCGTTCAGCAGCCTCTGGAGTGAGGGTGTCGGGTTCGCCCAGACTGCATAGAAACGCTCGATGCGCGGCTTCGGGCTGTTGCGAAAACAACACCAACTGCCCCAAATCGTGCAACAGACCACCGAGAAACACGCTATCAGCAAGTGCCTTGCCGTGTCGTCCGCGCCCTTCGGCTAACAATCGGGCAATCACTGCACAATATGCCGAATGCCGCCAAAATACCTCCAGCGGCAGCAGGCTTTGACTCGGCAGCCGATCCGAGGCTCGACTCACCGCGCCGGCAATGACCAAACGGCGCACAGGATCGCGGCCAAGCAGGCTGAGTGCGTGAGAAACTGATTCCACTCGCCGCAAGGTGGCGAACGCCGGGCTATTAGCAAGCCGTAACAGCAAGGCAACCAGCGCCGGATCCTGCGCAAGACAGTCGGCAATCGCTGTCAGCTCGCTTTCCTGATCATCAAGCAATTGCAAGACATCACTGACCACGCGCGGCATTGCCAGTAATTGTCCAGTTTTTTTGACAAGTTCATCCATCGTGATCGATGACACAACACCACCTATATTCTCATCATAATAATTTAGATCCCAAACATTCGCCGCAACTGATCTAAGGTATTGGCACTGTCTTGTAGCTCGACAATGCCTGTTTTGGGATCAGGTTGGGCAAGATTGAGCACCTCAAAGGCAGGCACCGCAGCAGCGGGCGGATGCGGCAAGCCATCTTGCTGTGCTGCTGCCCAGCGTGCCGCCAAAGCCAGTGTGGCATAGTCGGGTGCTGGGGCGCGATAACTCCAATCATTGCCATTTTCAGCAACATTCACCAAATCCTCACCCAAGCCCCAATAGTTAATCACCAACACGCCGCTGATACCAAGTAATTTTTGGATCAGCAGTGCCAGTTGTTTGGCATCGGCAGCCTCTGCGAGGCGATCAATATATTGAATAATAGGCACCGCGCCGATGTTGCGCACCAGCCCCGCCAAGAGTGCGCGATCAGGATTTAATATTCCCAATTGTTCAGCGAGCACATGGCTAAAAATCGAGCAATGCACGCTTTCTTTCCACGCTTCTTGCATGGCTTGCTTGGTGGCTTGTTGACGGGCTTTGAAAATTTGGCGCATCGCCAGATTGGTTGCTAGGATTCGGGTGTGATCAAGACCTAGCCGAATCACCGCATCACGCACCGAGTAAATTTCTTTGGCGGCGCGAAAGCGCACGCTGTTGGTGGCATGCAGAATTGCGCCCGCCAAAGTGGCATCGCTTTGAATCAGCCCAATCAGCTCACCAATCCCCGCTTCGGGGTTGGCGGTTAGGGCTTGAATCTTCAAGGCGATTTCGGGGCGGGCGGGCAACTCCAAACGATTGGAAGAGATTAACTCGTATATTTCGGCGAGAAAATCGCTTTCGGCATCATCAAGCTCGATATCTTCAACCTCAACAGCACTCAGCGTTGGGGTGAGCGCGTCCAAGGCGGCGGCTGGAAAGCGCAGCAAGATACAGGCACCTTCAGCGGTGATCAAATCCTCGTCGCTAGATCCCTCGTCAAAAAGTTCGGGCGGCGAATTAAGCCCCAAACAACTGTCTACTTTTTGTTCAAAACCATCGTAGCAGGCGCGCAGGTGGCCATCGACGAGAAACAGGCGTAGCCCAGACAGATCACGCCGCCGAATACGCCAATTGGTGTCTACGCGACTGAGCTGACAGTGGGTGGCAAGCTCCGCTAGGTCAGATTTCGCTAGATCGCGGCTTAGATCCATTCGCGCCAACAAATTAGCGATCTCTGTGTTTCTCGGCATCAACAAAATTCCTTATAAAACTTCTCAAATCACTATAACAAACTTTGGAGCGAGTTTTTGCCAAAAAACAAATGTTGTCGCAATGAGTCACAGCAAAACAAAAAAGCCTTCAATGCTTTTAAGCATCGTGACGCGGAATGCGAATATCGTGTAAGCTCCAGAATTCACTGCCGCGCAGATAGCCTGCGTTAATCTGACCAATCAGCGCGCTGGGTCTGCCATCGGCATCACGGCACGCCACCCATGCCGATGGCAGCGAATCAAGCACATGCAGCGGGGCAATGCGCCCATCGTCGAGCAAACACAGTCGCACCTCGCCAGTGTCTTGATGTTGAAAAGCCGGCAAAAATCCAGCGGTCAACTCGGCTGAGATGAGTGCGCTCGGAGCTGTGGTGCGCTCGCAGCGCGTCGTTGAGCGGGCAACAATGCGAAGATTCATCAGATTCCTCGTTATGAAGTTATTTGAAACCAATAACGGCCGCCTGCCCAAAAACTACAATGATCCGCTGTTTTTCCGCCAAAGATGCGATAAAAATACACTAAAAATTTACGGAGCTTGGTCAATCGTGGGCTTTTGATCGTAAGTCGCTTGCATAAATCGAAGTGCTTGCTCTTTGTTACGGAAGAAATGTTCACGCCCTAAGACATCAAACAAGTGTCCGCGTTCCAAGGCTTGATAGACTTGGGTTTTCAGGCTCGAAAAGTAAATCGCAATCCCATTGTCACGAAAATTGTCGATGACATCGCGTAGCCGCTCCTCACCTGACACATCGATCATATTGATGCCACTGCCAATCACCAACACTGCTCGTGCCTGCGGATTGCGGGCGCGGGCATCCAGCAGCATATCTTCAAAATGTGAAGCAGTGACAAAGTTCAGCGAGCCATCAAAGCGCACCGCGATAAAATGCTCCCCTAGCGGGGTTTGTTGGCTGCCACGAACGCCAGTTAAGCTGCCATCTGCTGCCCACCCGATCACATCAACCCGCGGTTTCATGGTACGCAACATCCACAATAAAATCGACAGCCCGGCACCGAGCAGAATGCCGTTGGCTAATTGCGGCGCCATGATTAAGGTCGCCAAAAAGGTAATCACCCCGACAATCGCCTCCTGGCGCTCAATCTGCCAGGCGCGGATCAGTCCGCGAACATTAATCAGTCCAAACACCGCCATCATCACAATGACCGCCAACACTGCCTGTGGCAAATGATAGAGCAATGGAGTTAAATACAGCAGCACCAGCATCACCGCCAGCGCGCTGATAATCGAGAATAGCCCGGTTTGGGCACCGGTTTTCGCAGCCACCGCCGAGCGCGAGAACGAGCCGCTAACGGTATACGAATTAAAAAAGCTGCCGACGATATTCGCCAGCCCCTGCCCAATCAGTTCCTTGCTGGTATCAACCCGCACCTTGGTTTGGGCGGCAATCGCCTTGGAGATCGAGGTTGCCTCCATAAAGCCAATCAGTGCCATCACCAGTGCCGAGGGCAGCAATGCCCAGAATGAATCAAGCTGCAACTGCGGCACATTAAACTGTGGCAGCCCTGAAGGGATCGCGCCAACGACCTCGCCACCGGCCATAAACAAAATTTCTTGTTCGCGGATGCGGCTGATGCGCCAGGTGCGGCCATCGGTGACCAGCTCTGGTGGTGCTTGGTCACGCAAGAAAAATAACGGTTCACCATCCTTGTCGATGACCGATTCAAAGCGCAGATTGTGCAGCTCGACCTGGCGTTGGTTGTTGATACGCTGGCGAACATCGATGTCGTGACGGAGCACCCGCAAATCCGCCTCCAGCAGTGCCAGTTCGGCAAAATAATCATCATGGTCTGAGGCATCCAGACGACGAATGCTCCGCGCCACCATCGAGCTAGTGTGGCTCAATACATTAATTTCATTAAGATTTTCAATAAACTGAGAGACTTGTTCGCGTGATTGCGAATCTTGAATGGCAGCAATTGGAGCGGCGTAATGGTGTTCAAATTCCAACTGCCAGCTTGCCAGCGTTGCCAACACCACCACCAGCAACACCCCAGGAACTTTCGGCAACCAGCGTTTAGCTGCCACAATCAGCACCAGCGTTGCAAAAGCAAATAACAGCGTTGGCAGATGGGTGGCAGGAAGTTGCTCGATCACTGTCCACAAATCCGCGATAAAGCTGTCAGTGCGCGGAAATGGCACATTGAGAATTTTGCTCAGTTGTGACAGACCGATGATCAAGGCGGCAGCATTGGTAAAGCCGATGATCACCGGGCTGGACAAAAAATTCACCAAAATGCCCATCCGCAACAGCCCCAGCCCCAGTCGCAAAATGCCCACCAATAGCGCCAGCATCACCGAGAGCGCGATGAACTCATCGCTGCCGAGTGCTGCCAGCGGCAGGATGGCGGCTGCTGACATTAGTGATAGCATCGCCACCGGACCGGTATGCAGTTGTGGCAGTGAGCCCCAGAGTGCCGCGACGATCACGGGAATAAATGAGGCATACAACCCGTAGACCACCGGCAGCCCTGCTAGTTGGGCATAAGCCATGCCTTGTGGAACCAGCACCAAGGCGACAGTGATGCCAGCAATCAGATCGGCTTTGAACATCGCGCCGGTGATTGGAAACCAGCGCACGAATGGCAATAAGGCGGTGAGAACTTGACGGGCGGTCACTGCACGCGATGCTCCATGTGGCAGTTAAAAAGTTTTGCCTGGCAAATTGAGATCATCCCATAATTTCAGTATGGGTGCGGCCTGGTTCATAGTGTAAAAATGCAGACCAGGAGCACCTTCAGACAGCAAGCGTCCGCAAAGGTTGAGCACCACATCATGCCCAAACGAGCGCAGCGCAATGCGATCATCGCCAAATGCTTCTAAGCGTTTGCGAATCCAGCGCGGAATCTCAGCACCACAGGCATCTGAAAATCGCGCAAGCTGGGTGTAATTGGTGATCGGCATAATCCCGGGCACAATTGGAATCTCAATCCCCGCCTTTTGGCAGCTATCCAGAAATGCAAAATAAGCATCGGCATTATAAAAATACTGGGTAATCGCGGCATTGGCTCCGGCTTCGACCTTGCGCTTAAAGTGCATCAAATCGGCATGAGCCGAGAGTGCCTGGGGGTGCATCTCAGGATAGGCAGCGACCTCAATATACAGTGCATCGCCATATTCGGCACGCAAAAATGTCACCAGCTCATTGGCATAGCGCAGCGCGCCTGGCTCGATGCGTCCCATGCCTGATGGCATATCGCCGCGCAGGGCAACCACGCGCCGGATACCCTGTTGGGTGTAATGATCAACAATCTCGCGCACTTCTTGCTTGCTTGAGCCAATACACGCCAGATGCGGCGCGGTGTCGATCTGTTGCTCACGCAGCCAGGTGACAGTCTCAAAGGTGCGTTCGCGGGTCGAGCCACCTGCACCATAGGTACAGGAAAAATAACGCGGGTTAAGGGCATTGAGCTGCCCCACTTCGAGCTTTAACTGCTCTAGCCCTTCGGGCGTTTTTGGGGGAAATAGCTCAAAGCTAAAATTTGATGAAGTATTATCCATTATCTTTTCGTGTCCAAGAGATTAAAGACCTCTGACCACGAATGGTCAGAGGCACCAGGGCAATTAGTAGCGATAATGCTCGCTCTTATACGGTCCTTCGACCGCGACCCCGATATAATCCGCTTGGGCTTGGGTGAGTGCGGTCAGATTGGCTCCAATTTTTCCTAGATGCAGCCGCGCAACCTCCTCGTCGAGATGCTTAGGCAACACATAAACGCCGAGAGGATAATCCTCGGGTTTGGTGAAAATGGCAATCTGTGCCAGCACCTGATTGGTGAACGAATTGGACATCACAAAGCTGGGATGCCCGGTGGCACAGCCTAGATTGACCAGCCGCCCTTCAGCAAGCAGGGTGATCCGATGCCCGTCAGGGAAGATGATCTGATCGACCTGGGGCTTGATGTTGATCCACTCATACTTTTCGAGGGCATTGACCTGGATCTCGTTGTCAAAATGGCCGATGTTGCAGACAATCGCCTGATCTTTCATTTTGAGCATGTGCTCGGCGGTGATAATGTCGCGGTTGCCAGTGGCGGTGACAAAAATATCCGCCTGATCGACCACATCATCCAGCCGCACCACGCGATAGCCTTCCATTGCCGCTTGCAAGGCGCAGATTGGATCAATCTCAGTAATCCACACATTGGCACCTAAGCCTCGCAGCGAGGCTGCCGAGCCTTTGCCGACATCGCCATAGCCACAGACCACGGCGACCTTGCCAGCGATCATCACATCGGTGGCGCGTTTGATGGCATCAACCAGCGATTCACGACAGCCGTAGAGGTTGTCAAACTTAGATTTTGTCACCGAATCATTGACATTCATTGCCGGGAACAGCAGGGTGCCCGCCTTTGCCATCTCATAAAGACGATGCACACCAGTTGTCGTCTCCTCGGTCACGCCTTTGATGTCTTTGGCAAGCTTGTGCCAGTGCTGAGGATCGCGCTCAAAAGTCCGCGACAGCACGCCGAGAACCGCCCGCCATTCCTCATTGTCATCGGCAGTTGGCTGTGGCACCGCGCCGGCTTTTTCGTACTCAACGCCCTTGTGTACTAACAAGGTGGCATCGCCGCCATCGTCGAGGATCATGTTCGGGCCGCCACCGTCAGGCCAATTGATCACCTGCTCAGTACACCACCAGTATTCTTCCAGGGTCTCGCCTTTCCAGGCATAGACCGGAATCCCCCGCGCAGCCATTGCGGCAGCGGCATGGTCTTGGGTGGAGAAAATATTGCACGAGCACCAGCGCACCTCGGCACCGAGTTCGACCAAGGTCTCAATCAGCACCGCTGTTTGGATGGTCATGTGCAGACTGCCGGTAATCCGCGCCCCTTTGAGTGGCTTGGATGCCCCGTATTTTTGACGCAGCGCCATCAAACCGGGCATCTCGGTCTCGGCAATGTTGAGTTCTTTGCGCCCAAAATCGGCTAATGCCAGATCGGCGACTTTGTAATCGTTGAAGTCACTCATGGTAGTCAGTACCTGATTATCTGAGTGAACGCCGTTGAAAAAATGGCTCCCACCACCGAGCCTGGCCTAACACCTTGAATGATAAGGTTTAGGTTGCAACGCTCCTCGATGGCAGAAGAATCGGATGATGCTTAAAGGTTTAAGTCACATTTGCCTGATCACGGTTAATGATACTATATCTGCACCTGCTTGTGCAGATACCAGCTTATCGTGTTTTCGTTTAGAGGTTAAACCAATTGTTTTCTGCATCTGAGCGCGGACGCTCAATTTGGCTTGCGGTGCTACTCACCCTGATCTTGGTGCTGTGGATGGCAAGTGGTCAGTGGCTACGCAGTGAGCCGGAGCCAACGACCGTGGAACCAGCCAGCGCACCATTGATGCGGGTGGGGGTGCGTGAACTGACCGCCACCACGATTCATCAAGAACAGGTGGTTCAAGGGCAACTCAAGCCGCTGCGGCGGCTGGAGATTCGTGCCGAGACCCAGGGCATGGTTACTGAACTGCCGCTGGCGCGGGGCGCACGCGCCAAGGCCGGCGCGGTGCTGGTGCAATTGGCAGAAGAAGACCGGCCGGCGCAATTGGCACGCGCCGAGGCGGAGGTTGCCAGTCAGGAACTGATTGTTGCTGGTCAGCAGCGGCTCAAAACCGAGGGGCTGCAGGCCGAAACCCAGTTACAAAATGCACTTGCTGCCTTGGCGGCAGCCCGCGCCGAACGCGAGCGGGTGCGTCTGGATTTGGAACGAACCCGCATTCGCGCCCCGTTTGACGGCATTTTAGAAGCGCGACCGCTGGAGCTAGGCAGCTTGGTCGAGCGCGGCGATCTGGTCGCCGAATGGGTGGACGATACTCAACTGTTGGCAGTGGCGCATGTTGCCCAGCGGCACATTGAGCGGCTGCATCTGGGGCAAGTGGTGCGAGCGCGGCTGCTCGATGGCCGTGAAATCGAGGGTTCGCTGACCTATCTCGCCCGCGTCGCCGCTCCTGGCACCCGCAGTTTTCGCATTGAAGCCCAGGTTCCCAATCCCGACCGCCAGCTCCCCGCTGGCATGAGCCTGACTTTGCGCATCGAGCTTGATCCCGTAGATGCCCACTTCATCTCGCCAGCCGCGCTGACCTTGAATGATCAGGGACAGTTGGGTGTCAAAACCGTTGATGACCAACAGCGAGTGCAGTTTTATCCCATCGAGCGGCTACGAGCCGAGGCGGATGGGTGGTGGGTTGGCGGGCTGCCCTCGCCGCTACGGCTGATTGTGCAAGGTCAGGGGTTTGTGATTCCTGGCGAACAGGTTGAACCTGTCACCCTGCCCACCACACTAACACAAGACAGTGGTCAATCTGGTTGATATTCACAATCAAAAACGATCCATTCGTGAATCTAAATGGTCGCGGAATTGATCGCCGACGAGATTCACTGCCAACACCACCAGCATTAACACCACGCCAGGGGCGAGCACCAGATGCGGCGACACCAGCATGTAAGCAACGCCATCGCGAATCATGGTGCCCCAGGAGGCCGCAGGCGGCTGCACCCCGAGTCCAAGAAATGACAGCCCCGCCTCGGCAACAATGGCGGCAGCAACACCAAAGGTCGCCTCAACCAGCAGGGGCGCGAATGCCAGCGGCAACAGATGCCGCCAGATCATCGGCCAGGTGCCCACGCCAAGTGCGCGGGCGGCTTGAATGTGATCGCGGCGCCGGAGTGAAAGAATCTGCGCCCGCGCCAGCCGCGCATAGCCAACCCAGCCGACTGTAACCAGTGCCAACACCAGATTGGTGCCGCCTGGCCCTAAGAGTCCCGCCAAGGCAATCGCCAACAATAAGCCAGGCATTGCCAAAAACACATCAATCACCCGCACCAATAGATGATCCCACCAGCCGCCGACAAAAGCGGCAAAGGCGCCGAGCACAGTGCCAATCAGTGCCGATAAGCCCACCACGCCAATGCCGATCAACAGCGCCATCTGCGCCCCAATCAGCAGCCGATCCAGCACCGGACGGCCAAGTTCGTCAGCACCGAGCCATAAGCCGATTTGCGGCGGGGCGAGAATGCGCCCCAGATCCACCTGATTCGGTGCCAATGGCAATAAGGGCGCGAGCAGTGCCAGCGTCACCCACAGCAACAAAATCATCCGCGCCAGCCACTGTCCAATCCCAGTCATCTAAATTTTCAAGCTCTACGAACAAAATAGTCAAAGTTGAGGCGCAATCTTATACTATGTGCGAGTTGAGATGTTTAATTTGCCGCGCCCTATGGTCATTCGCTCAACTTAAAAACAGCGTTTAGCGACCATGAGTTGAGCGCTCGATCAGGATTTTTGCATGATCAGTTATCGTTCTCTATTGCTTGTAGGTGTGAGCGTCTCGCTATTGGCAACGCTGAGTTTGGCAGTGCTGGCTGTGAGCGGTCTGTGGTTTTGGCTACTGATCGGGATCGAGGCACTGGCAACTTTAGCACTGTTTGGCGTAGGTTTTCACTTCATCGGGCGGATGCGCCAGCTTGAACAGTCGTTGTCACAGCCCAAAGACCGCATCCACTTGCCACAGTTTTCAGATCAAGTACAGCAACAGGAAGCCAACAACGAATGGGTTGAGTTAGAGCGTGGTCTGCATTTTTTATTGGCGCGGTTGCACGGCTGGGTCTCACAGCTTGAGGAAATCCATCAGCGGCGCAGTGCGGATCGTCGATCCAATCTTCAATTGGTTGCCGATGTCCAGCACCGGATGAATTCCTTCACCACGCAGATTGCGGTGATTCAGCAACACATGAACGGCTTTAATGAAACCTTGGGTGAGATCGCGGGGCGGATGCAAAATTTACAAAAATTGGCACTGGATACCAGCGATGAGGTCACTCAAGAGGTCGATGGCATTGTGCGCTCGACTGAATTATTGCCCAGTGAAGTGTTGCCAAATATGGAGCAGTTAGAGCAAAAAACCAATGTATTGTCGGCTAATTCGCTAGAGATCATGGAGGTTTTAACGATTATTAAACAAATTGCTAAAAAAACCAATTTGCTGGCGCTGAATGCTGCCATTGAAGCCTCGCGGGCGGGCGAATATGGCAAAGGCTTTGCAGTGGTCGCCAATGAGGTGCGCAATCTTTCAGCAATGACCGCCGATGCGGTGGAAAAAATTGGTTATACCATTGATCAAACCATCGAAATTACCCAAAGCGTGATTGACAGCATCAAAACCAATAAGGATTCCGTGCAAGCAGTGACGGTGAATGTCAACGAAAGTGTTCGTGTATTAACTGGTGTTCCAGAGATTACCCGAGGCATGAAAGAACGCATTGGCCGCAATTTTGTGCTGGTGCAAGGCATTGTGAAATCAATCAATGATGACATTCTGCCAGCCATTGCGACAATCTCCCAAGAATTTAGTCATGTCAATACCGAACTCAAGCAGTTGCATCAGGGCAGTCAATCGCTCGATGGAATTGACCAAGAGCTTGGCAAGTGTTTGAAAAAAATCCAGTCCTAGCGGCCATGCCATCCCAAGAAACTGATGTGCATGTTGTCTGCTGTCGTGCAGGCGACTATCAGGTGGCGTTTGAAGCACATCTGGTGCAGTCAGCGCAGCATACAGCGGATACAAGCCACGCACTCGAAACCCAGCTTGGGCTGGCACCACCGTCGGCCGAGGGTCGTCATCGGCTGTGTATCAAAGGGTATCCGGAGGGGCTAACCGTCGCCGCTCCGTTGGAGCTGATCGCGCTGCCAGTTGACGCGATCCATCCCTTGCCACCGCTGATTGCAGCCCGCCCCCCATGGCCGGCTTTGCGTGCCTTGGGTTTGTGGAACCAGCAACTACTGTTTATCCTTGATTTATCCCAAATTAAACACAGCACACCATCATTGGTTAATTAAACAAATTGTGAGAAGACATGGCAAGCCCGACAACTGAAAATCTCAGCGCAGTTAAGACGCGCTTGCGAGCATCTTTTTTAGCCCAACTGCCGCCGCGCATCGAGCAATGCCGCAACAGTTTGGCGCGACTGTCCTCTGGTGCCGAGGGACAAGAAGAGCTGCAACGGCTGCATCTGCTGTTTCACACCATCAAAGGCTCGGGGGCATCATTTGGCTTTGCGGTGATTGCCGAGATAGCACAGCATGGTGAAATGGTGCTGCGCGAGATTCTCGATCACCATCAACCAGTCACAGATGAGCTGCTTGGGGTACTGCATCAACAGTTACAGACATTAGAAGCAGCGCAGGCGCAGGATGCGTCGCCAGGATTGACTGAAGAACCAAATTTCGCCCTACCGATGCACATCGAGCAGGCGGCAATTGACCGCGATCAGCGGTTCGTCTATTTGTGTGATGACGATCCCGATCAGGTCAACCAGCTCGCCAGCCAATTGGGCTGCTTTGGCTATCGAATTGTGCCCTTTACTGCACTGTCTGATCTGCGCCAAGCGTTGCAAGGCCATCCGCTGCCAGCGGCGATTATTATGGACATTATGTTTCCAGAAGGGGCGACCGCAGGCGCGGATTTGTTGCTGGAGTTACGCGGCCAATTTAAGCAGCCGCTGCCCACAATTTTTATGTCCAGCCGCAATGATTTTCAGATGCGGCTCAATAGCGTCAAAGCCGGCGGCAATGCGTTTTGCCCCAAGCCGGTCAATGCTGCTGAGATGGTCGAAAGCCTTGATTATCTAACCAATCGCACCCCGCCTGAGCCGTTTAATATTCTGATTGTCGATGATGATCCCGACATCTCGCGGCTCCATGCCTCGATCTTAGAGAGCGCGGGCATGACCTGTCAGGTGGTCAATGTCCCAGAACAGGTGCTGGAGGTGCTGGAGCATTTTCGGGCGGATCTGGTGTTGATGGATCTTTATATGCCGCACTGTTCGGGGCTGGAGCTTGCCAGTCTGTTGCGTCAGATTCCAGGCTTTGTCAGCCTGCCGATTATTTATGTCTCCTCAGAAACCAATGAGGCGCGCCAGTTTAAGGCACTGGAGGTCGGTGCCGATGGGTTTTTGGTCAAGCCGATTAGCTCCGGACGGATGATTGAAGAGGTGCGATTGCGGGCGGAGCGGATGCGCACTCTGCGCTCGCTGATGATCCGCGACAGTCTCACCGGGCTGTTTAATCACAACACCATTTTGCAGTTTTTGGAGCTGGCAGTGGCGGCGGCGCGGCGCAATCAGTGTTCATTGTGTTTTGCGATGATTGATGTCGATTTTTTCAAAAAAGTCAATGATCAATATGGACATGCGGCAGGAGATCAGGTGCTCATGGCACTAAGCCGCACCTTGCGGCTGCGCTTGCGTGAATCGGATCTGGTGGGGCGTTATGGTGGCGAAGAGTTTGCAGTGGTGTTGACTGATAGCACCCTGCAAGGTGCCAAAGAGATGCTCGAACAACTGCGGCTTGACTTTTCTCGTGTGCAATTTTATGCCGAGGGGCAGGAGTTTCATTGCACTTTTAGTGCTGGAATTGCCGAGTTTCCGACCTGTGCTGACAGCCGCCAACTCGCTGAAGTCGCTGATCGGGCACTGTATCGTGCCAAACACGAAGGACGCAATCGCGTGGCCTTGATGTGCGTTGAGAATCAAGAGCCGCTGACGAATCCATCGTCCTAAAAATTCTTTAAATTTTAAAGCGTTGCACTAGTTGTTGTAATTCAGCGGCGAGGCGGGTGAGTTCTTGACTAGAGGCGGCAATTTGTTCAGAGCTGGTCACCGAATACTGTATCCCTTCAGTGATATTGAACAGACTGCGGTTGACTTCTTTGGCAACGGCTGATTGTTCCTCAGCGGCACTGGCGATCTGTGCATTCATTGTATTCATGCTGCTGATCGCCTGCGTAATGATAGCTAAAGATTCATCGGCATGAGTGGCTTGATCAACACCTTGCTGGGCATGGTGTCGTCCTTGCTCCATTGAGGTCACGGCGCGAGCAGCTCCACCTTGAAACCGCTCGATCATCGACTGAATTTCATTGGTGGATAAATGGGTACGAGAAGCCAAAGTTCGCACCTCATCCGCAACCACGGCAAAGCCGCGCCCATGTTCACCAGCACGGGCAGCCTCGATTGCTGCATTCAGTGCGAGCAGATTGGTCTGCGCAGCAATCGCCCGAATGACATCCAGAATTTGCCCGATTTCAGTACTGTCTTGCGAGACGGTGGCAATGATTTCGGCAGTGGGCTCCACTTCTTGAGCTAAGGATCGAATTGTGGCAACTGTTCTTTGGACATCGCAGCTACTGGCTCTAGCTTGTGTATCGGTACTGTCTGCGGCGCTGGCGGCATTTGCAGCATTGCGTGAAACTTCTTGCACCGTCGTTGCCATTTCATTCATCGCTGTTGCCACCTGTTCGATCTCGGTTTGTTGTTTGATGGTGTTTTGGCGGGTTGCCGTACCTGTCGTGGCTAATTGATGCGCCGTCGTGACCAAATGGGCTGTAGCGTTCACAACTTGTCTCACAAGATTTTGCACCTGCTCAACAAAATGATTGAAGGCTTGGGCTAATGCGCTGATCTCGTCACTGCTTTTCACCAATAAACGCTGCGTTAGATCTCCGTCGCCGGCAGCAATCTTTTCAAGCTGAGTTGTCACTGCTCTTACCACCTATCAGTTTCATGTATAATTAAGTGAACCTACTGATAAATTTGAGGTTTAGCCAATGTCAGGAACAGTCGCTCAACTGGCTCAAGCTGTCTCCGATGGGCTGAATGTCACCCACCCCACCTTGCGTAAAACGGTGAAACGCAAGCTAGCCGCTTGCATTGCTGCTGCCATCGTCAGTCAAACAGCCAATACGGCGGCTTGGGCTGCAG
>SKYD01000015.1 GCA_007128075.1 Thiorhodovibrio sp. | reverse complement strand
GTGGGCATCCTCACCCAGCGCGATCTGATCAATCTGTTTGATCAGGGCATCAAGCTCGAACACCCGGTGAGCGCCTACATGAGCGCGCCCTTACGCACCTTGGACGAAGAGGCGACCATCGCCGACGCGCTGACCTTTTGTCGCAAACACAAAATCAAGCGGGTGGTGGTGGTCAATCCCAAGGGGCAACTCAGCGGCTTGATCAGCCAAAAAGATTTGGTCAATCTGTATTACAACCGCTGGTTTCATCTGCTCAAACAGCATCAGCAACAACTCGATCAGCTCAAACAAAATCTGCAACGCGAATTGCAGTTGTTTAACGGCGGCCCGGTGATCGTGTGCGTGTGGCGACCTGAGCTTGACTGGTCGCTCGATTATGTGTCGCCCAATGTGGAGGCGATTTTAGGCTTCAGTGCCAACCAGCTCATCACCTCGGGCATGTCGTTCACCACCTTGGTGCATCCTGATGATCTGCCGACGATTTATCAGCAAATGCATGCGGCATTTCAGGCACACGCGCCAGCATGCGAGCAGCGTTACCGCATCCGCGATGCCCAGGGCAGCTATCGTTGGTTTTATGACCATTCAGTCCCCGAATACGACGACCAAGGGCAGACAACGGTGGTGCGCGGTTATTTGCTCGATCAAACCGAAGAGATCGCTACCAAAACGGCGCTGCATGAACAAGAACAAAAATTTCGCACCCTGTTTGAGTTATATCCCGATGCCACCTTGTTGATTGATGCCACAACCGCGCAATCGGTGCAGTTTAATCGTCTTGCCCATGAGCAACTCGGCTACAGTGCCGAGGAGTTTGCGCAGTTGACCATTGCCGATTATGAGGCAGTGGAAACCCCCGAGGAGATCGAGCAGCATATTCAGAAAATTATCGCTCAGGGACGCGATGATTTTGAAACCCGTCACCGCCACCGCGACGGGCATCTGCTTGATGTCAGTGTTTCGGTGGTCCATCTTGAATTACAGCAGCGGCCGTATTTTTTATGTGTCTTTAGAGACATTAGCCAGTACAAACAAATTGAGCGTTCGCTGCATGACAGCGAAGAACGGCTCAAGCTCGCCACTGAATCGGCTGAGCTTGGCATCTGGGACTATGATGTGTTCCAAGATCATCTGATCTGGGATGCGCAGATGTTCAAGCTGTATGGGATTGAAGCAAAAGACTTTCACCATCGTTACGAGGATTGGAAAGCGCGGATTGTGCCCGAGGCAGTGGCTGATGCTGAAAACGCATTTCGTGCGCTGGTCGAGCACAACCAGCCCTTTGATATCGAAATCCCGATTCGGCGTGACGATAATGGCGAGCTGCGCATCTTGCGCGGGCTGGCGCGGGTGCGGCGCAATGCGCAAGGTGAAGTCACCCGCGTGGTGGGGGTCAATGAAGATGTGACCGAGCGGGTGCGGGCGGCGCGTCATCTTGCCGCTCAGGAAGCCAAATGGCGCGGGCTGTTTGAATCCTCGCCAGTGGGCATTGCGATGAACGATTTTCATACCGGCCAATTTTTAGAACTCAATCGCGCCATTCATGAGCCAGCCGGCTATACCCTTGAAGAATTTCAACAGCTTTCCTATTGGGAGGTGACCCCCAAAGACTATCTTGCGGCTGAACAGGCGCAACTGGAGTCGCTGCGCACCACCGGGCGCTATGGCCCTTATGAAAAAGAATACATCCACAAAGATGGCAGCCGCTATCCGGTGTTGCTCAATGGCTTTAAGACTCAGGATGTCGATGGCCGCGAGGTCATCTGGTCGATTATTCAGGACATCTCGCAGATTAAACAGGCGCAACAGGCACTGGCAGAACGCGAGGAGCGGCTGCGTCAACTGGCGACCCAAAGCCGCACCGTGACCTGGGAGGTCGATCACAACGGAAGGTACACTTATGTCAGTGAGGTCGCCGAAATTGTCTGGGAGTATTCGCCCGCCGAGCTGATCAACCACCGCCATTTTTATGAGCTGCATCCTGCCCAAGGGCGCGAGGTCTTTACTGCCCAAGTGTTTGCTGCCTTTGCCCAACAGCAATCCTTTAATGGGCTGATCAATGCCATCATCACCAAACACGGGCGACAGGTGTGGGTTGCTACCCATGCCTTTCCGCTGCTCGATGCCGCAGGGCAGCTTGTCGGCTATCGCGGCAGTGATGTCGATGTCACCGAGGCGCAATTAGCCAAACAGGCGCTTGAGGCTGAAAAAGAACGCTTCTGGGGAATTTTTGAAAAAACTGGCAGCGGAGTGTCCGTGTTTGAGCCAGTGGCGGATGGCACGGATTTTGTATTTGTTGATTACAATGCTGCTGCCGAGCGCATCGATCAGATCACCCGCGATCAGGTGATTGGGCGGCGGTTGACCGAGTGTTTTCCGCAGGTGGGCGAGATGGGGCTGTTGGCAACCTTTGAGCAGGTCATGCGCACTGGTCAGGATGCCTATCTGCCGCTGGCGTTTTATGACGATGAGCGGCTGCAAGCCTGGCGCGAAAATACGGTGTTTCGGCTCTCATCGGGCGAGGTCGTCGCCGTTTACAATGATCTGACTGAGATCAAACAGGCACAGCAGGCGGCTGAACACGCTAATCAGGCAAAAAGCCAGTTTCTTGCCAACATGAGCCATGAGATCCGCACCCCGATGAATGCGGTGATTGGGCTGAGTGAGCTGTTGCTGGATACCGAACTTAATGACAAGCAGCGCGATTATCTGACCAAAATTCTCAATTCATCGCGGATGTTGCTCGCCATTATCAACGACATTCTGGATTATTCCAAAATTGAGGCCGGCAAGCTGGAGCTGGATGCACACCCATTTCAGCTCGATGAGGTGCTCGATCAGATGAAAACGCTGTTTAGCACCCCAGCGGGCAATAAGGGCATTGAGTTATTGTTCCGCATCACGCCCAATGACCTTCCCACGCTGATCGGCGATGGGCTGCGGCTAGGGCAGGTGTTGACCAATCTGCTCAGCAATGCCATTAAATTCACCGAGACCGGCCAGGTCGAGCTGGCGATTGAGCAGCGTCAGGTGGATGCTGTCAACCTGCACCTGCGCTTTGAGGTGCGTGATACTGGCATTGGCATGGATGCCGCCCAACAAGCCAAGCTGTTTCAGGCATTTTCGCAGGCCGATAGCTCGACCACCCGCAAATATGGCGGCACCGGGCTGGGGTTGGTGATCAGTCAGCGGCTGATTGAGCACATGGGGGGAACCCTGGAGCTGGATTCCAGCCCTGGGGTCGGAAGCTGTTTTTATTTTGAACTGAGCCTGCCCTATCAAGCATCCCCCGGCACCCACCACCAAGCCGAAGTTGCACCGCAGATTCCGCCGGGAACCCGCGTGTTGCTCGTGGACGATCACCCCGATGCCCGCGATATTTTGCGCGAACTGTTGTTGCAGTTGCGCTGCACGGTTGAAGAAGCCGCCAGCGGACGGGCGGCAGTCAACCGCGTGATGATTGCTGAACAGTCGGGCAATCCATTCAGCCTGATTTTGATGGACTGGAAAATGCCCGGTGAGCTTAACGGCGCTGAGGCACTTGAGCATCTGCATCAATTGCGCCAGCAAGGTCGCTTAAAATCCACAGATATCCCGACTATCATCATCAGTGCATATAACTGTGCTGATTTAACCCCATGCAGCCATTTATTCAATGCCTTTTTAAGCAAACCAGTGACCGCCCCCGCGCTGGCTCAAGCGATGAGTGAGGCACTGGGCGCGACCAAACGGACACCATTGTCATCCGCCTTTGTGATTCCGGATTTTAGCGGTCGCACCATTCTGTTAGCCGAAGACAATACACTCAATCAAGAGGTTGCCCGAGCGATTCTCAACAAAACCGGAGCGACAGTGAAGGTGGCAAACCACGGCGCTGAGGCAGTGGAGATCATTGCCGAGACCGCAGTGGATCTGGTGTTGCTGGATTTGCAAATGCCGGTGATGGATGGCTTTGAGGCAGCGCGTCTGCTCCGCGAGCAGCATCCCCAACTGCCGCTGATTGCCTTGTCGGCAGCGGCAATGGAGCAGGATCGGGCGCGGGCGTTGGAGGTGGGGTGCAACGATCATCTTGCCAAGCCGATTGATAGCAAGCAGCTCTATCGCACCCTGAGTCAGTGGCTGGATGCCAGTGCCATGCAACCGCAACCCAGTGCGCCCCAAGCTGAAGCCAGTGCCAAATTTTTTGCAACGCTGGTCGATTTTGATACCCAACAAGCGGTGGCAAATTTTGATGGCAACAGTCAGTTTTATCTGAAACTGCTGCATGGCTTCCGCGAACAGCTTGAAGGCGAGATGACCAATCTTGCCAGCCAACTTGAGCACTCGTTTGGCGCGCCCTCGACGCGGCGGATGATTCATACTCTCAAAGGTTTGGCGAGCACTATGGGTGCGCATTCGCTTGCCGCGCTTGCCACCGCGATTGATGCCCAATACGCCCAACCGGGCGCATTAGCCCCTGAACTGCGCACACAATTTAGCGAAGCCTTAGCCAAGGTGCGCGAGCAACTGGCGACGCTGCCGGCTGTCACCGAGCACTCGACCGAGCAAGTTCCGCCACAATTTGATGCACTTTGTGCCGCACTGCGTGGCGGTGAATGGATCGACAGCGATCAGCTCAGCCAGTTTACGCACTGGATGGAACAGCAGATGGACGCAGCCGAAGCAGCCAAACTCAAGCAACTGATCGAGAACTTTGATTACGATGCCGCGCTGTCGCTGTTGCTGAATTGGCGAGAAACCAACGGTCTTGCTAACGATGCGTGATTGATTTTGCTCAAATGAGCCGCGATTGACGGATAAACCCATGAACAGACGCCACTTTCTGAAACAATCTGCTAACGCAGCGGTCACGGGTGCTGGCTTAATGCTGGCTCCCGGTCTCATTCGTCCAGTCATGGCGGGGGGCAACAAAGTTCGGCTTAGAATTGGCTATTTGCCGATTACCGACCACTTGTTGATCATCGCCGCCGAGCGCGAGTCCTTCGCTCGGGTGCAGATTCAGCCGTTGCGGTTTTCCTCCTGGCCGGAGATTGCCGAGGCATTGAAGGCTGGCGCCATTGATGGCGGCTATCTGCTCACCCCGATGGGGCTGACGCTTAGAGCAATGGGCGCGCCCATTCAGGCGGTGATGCTTGGCCATCGCAATGGCAGTGTGATCACCGTCAAGCGGGACGCGGGCATTGAGCGCATTGCAGACCTCAAAGGCCGCACCATTGCCGTGCCCAGCCCCTTTTCGACGCACAATATTCTGTTGCGCAAAGTGCTCGCCGATCATCAGGTGGATATGAGCACGGTTAGGATCATTGACCTCGCCCCGCCGGAGATGGTCAACGCACTGGCCAGCGGGCGCATCGACTGTTACATCGTCGCTGAACCCTTCGGCGTGCAGGCCGAGGCACTGGAAGTGGGTAAGGTGTTGATGCTGTCGAAAGACATCTGGCAAGATCACATCTGTTGTGTGCTCAATCTGCGCGAAGCGGTCATCAATCAACATCCCGAGGTGGTAGAAGAGATGCTTCAGGGCATGGCGCGTACCGCCCGTTTTGTGCAGGCGAAACCAGCGGCAGCGGCGAAGGGATCGGTCAAACTGCTCGGACAACGCCCCGAGATCATCGAAACCGTATTGACCACCCCCCAGGGGCGCATCACTTTCAACGATCTCATGCCGCGCCAGCACGATTTCAGCGCGACCCAGGCACTGATGCAGCAGTTTGGCATCGCCCGAGGGGCGGTAGATCTGGAGGAATATCTAAATGATCGCTTGCTGCGGGCTGAGGTCGCCTGATGTTGCAGCGCGGCGGCTTGATGCTGCAACGGCTGGGACATCGATGTCTGCCCGTGCTCAGTCTGGTCGCCTTCGGCGGGGTCTGGCAACTGATCGCATATTTTTATTCACCCGCACTGTTTCCCGGCCCGGATGCCACGCTCGCCGCGCTGATCGAGGTTGCCGCCAACGGCAGCTTGTGGACAAACATCTGGATCAGTCTGGCGCGTTTTTTCACCGGCTATGTGCTGGCACTGCTGATTGCCATTCCACTGGGGCTGCTGTTGGGTTGTCTGGGCTTTTTGCAGCGGCTGGTTGATCCGCTCATTCAGGTGCTGCGCCCGATCTCGCCGATTGCCTGGTCGCCGCTGGCGGTGCTGTGGTTTGGCATCGGCAACGCGCCAGCGATCTATATCATCTATCTCGCCTGCTTTTTCCCCATCCTGCTCACCACCATCAATGCGGTGAAATCCATTCCCAGCGTGTATCTCAAGGTGGCGCGCAATTTCGGGGCTGGCTCGGTGACCACTGTGGTGCGGGTGATCGTGCCCGCCGCCTTCCCCGGCATCATGGTCGGGCTGCACATCGCCGTTGGCACTGGCTGGATTCATCTGGTCGCGGGCGAAATGCTCGGCGCTCAGTCCGGACTCGGCTACATGATTGTCGATGCCCGTAATTTTTTACGCACTGATCTAATCATGGCGGGGATGTTGGTGATCGGTGTGTTGGGGCTGGCGATCTATCGCAGCATCCGCGCCCTGGAGACCCTGATTGGTCGCCATTGGGGGCTGGGGGGATGAGCATCCCCAAAATTGTCGCTGCGGGGCTGGAAAAACGCTATCGTTCGGCACGCGGTGTTGATACGCTGGCAGTCACCGGCATTGACCTGACCATCAACGCCGGGGAATTTGTCTGCCTGGTCGGGCCAAGCGGCTGCGGCAAGACCACCCTGATTCAGATGATGTGTGGTTTCGAGCATCCCACCGCCGGTCGTCTGCTCATTGACGGTGCGCCAGTCCCAGGCCCCAACCCCGATCACATCATGATCTTTCAGGACTACGGGCTGTTTCCGTGGCGCACTGTGCTCGGCAATGTCGAGTTTGGTCTCGAATCCCAAGGGATGGCGAAAGCCGAGGCCAGAGTGCGCGCACAGGAGACGCTCGAACTGGTCGGGCTGTGCCCAGCAGCGCACAAGCATCCGCACGAAATCTCCAGCGGTATGCGCCAGCGCGTTGCTATCGCCCGCGCACTGGCGGTGGAGCCGTCGCTGCTGTTCATGGACGAGCCATTTGGGGCAATTGATGCCTTTACCCGGCTGCGCTTGCAGGATGAAATTCTGCGGCTGTGGGAGGTGAAGCGCACCACGGTGGTGTTTGTCACCCACGATCTCGACGAGGCCATTGCCCTAGCACAGCGGGTGATTCTCATGGCATCTAGCCCAGGGCGCGTCCAACGGATTGTCGATATTGATTTGACTTATCCACGCGACCGCACCCATGCTGACTTTACGGAATACCGTCGGGTGTTGTTTGAGGAGTTTCATTAGCCGCACCGCTTGCCCGCTGTTTGGCTTCTTCAATCAACTCGCGAATCCCTTGGGCATCCTCACTTGCGGGATCAAGCTGTTCGAGTAGATGTGTCCAACTGGCAATCGCCATGTTAAACTGACCGCGCTGAAACGCCATCACCCCACCAAGCCACCGCGCTCCAGGATGTTCAGGCTCAAGCTCCAGTGCCTGGCGAATCAGTTTGGCGGCCTCGCTGTTAAATTGATGGTCATTGTTGGCGACAATCGCCTCGGCATAGCCGAGAATGACATCAGGATTGTCGGGTGCTAAAGCATAGGCATGTGCCAGTGCATCGAGTGCGCGTTGCGGCTGATTGATGGCAAAATAGGTGCGACCGAGCATCATCCAGCCGTCAAGATCATCGGGATTGCTCTCTAGGCGTGCTGCCAGCCGCGCCACCAATTCATCGAGCGGGGGCATGGTCGCCGCCGGGGGGGCGGCCGCTGATTCAGTGGCAGCAAAACGCTCAAGCAGCGGCGCGTTGCCCAACCAGCCATAGAGCAACACCGCCAGCCCGGGAACGATCAACGCCAACGCCAGCGCCAGCACTGGGCTGCGGGTGTTGTGATGTGTGGGCGTACTGGTCATATCGTGCAATAACGCCCGCTCCAGATCTTGCTTGGCTTGGATATGTTGGTCAGCATCGAGCTTACCGGTGGCAAGATCGGCATCTAATTCAGCAAGCTGGCGGTTGAACAACTCGATGCTGATATGATTGGCATCGGTGGCCGCATCGTCACGCGGACGGCGTAGCAGCGGGATCACCATCAACAACACCGTGATTGCGAGTAGGACGCTGGCGAAGTTCCAAAATGTGCTCATGAATGATCCTGCGTGGTTGGGGTCTGAGTGGCAAGCATCTGCTGTAATTGTTCGCGTTCAGCGGCGGTAAGGTCTGGCGGCGGGGTGTTTTTATGGCGAATCAGTGCCCGCAACATAAAAAATCCAGCAATGGCAATCAGCACCATAGGGCCAAACCACAGCACATAGGTCGAGGGCTTGAGTGGCGGATCATAGAGCACAAAATCGCCATAGCGATCCGTTAAAAAGGTGACAATCTCCTCAGAAGATTGACCATTGCGCATCATGGTATACACTTCCTTGCGTAAATCCTGCGCCAAACCGGCTTGCGAGCCAGCCAGCGATTCATTTTGACACACCAGACAACGCAAGGTGCTAATCAGTTGACGAAACTCGGTTTCTTGTTCCGGAGTCTCAAAACGAAATTCTTCCAAGGTGAAGGCCTGTGCTGAGACTAGAATTAAGCATCCAATCACCAACAGCCAACGCGATATCTGTTGCATTTTTAATTACTCCAAGTACACTTTAATCGACAATGAGCGAAGAAAACCTAGAACCATTAAACCTGAGAATGCCTCGCGGCACCAAGGCGCGTTTGCGTGCGCTCTGCCAGCCTGGCGAGACTATCACCGAGTGTTTGCTGCGTGCCATTGACGCGCTGGAAAATGGCGGCGAGAGCGCGCCTGCTTCTAGGTCGCGTCGCGCAATGGTACCAGTTGACGATCCAGATGCGGCGGATGATGAGCGGCCATCGGCGCGGGCGCGTCGCCGTCGCCGTATGGCGGCAGAAGAGTCTGACTTGGATGATGAGCGGCCATCGGCGCGAGCGCGTCGCCGCCGTTCGAGTCGCAGCGAATCGGAAATTCCCGAAGAAGTCCTAGAATTTATGGAGCGAACCGAAGAGCGGTTGAGTGAACTTGAGGAAGCCATCGAACAACTGCCTGAGCAAGGGGACCGGCTGGAGGTACTCGAACAGGCAGCACAACACATGGTGAAGTTGCAAGAAGAGCGTGTCCAAAAAAACAACGAATCGGCGGTGCTCAGTGCGCTGTTGCGTGCTGGTGCGCTGCGCTCGCAAGGCAAAAACTTTAATGAGATCGCCTCCTCGCTCAATGCCGCTGGCATTCCCGCACCCGTTGCTGGTGGGCGGTGGCATGCCAGCACGGTGCGCCAGTTGTTGATGAGTTAAGCTCATTGTACACTGCTATGCGCTGACATTCAATCGTAGCGGCGGTTCGCGAACCGCCCCTACAGTGATAATTTGAGCGAAATCCTAATCATAGTTGAGCAACATACTCACAAAACGCCTGCACTTGGTGGCGCAATTCGGGCAGCAATGTCAGAGCAATCAAGCGGCGGTTGAGAGTTGAGCACGCGCTTGTGAACGAGCTACGCCATCCCTGGCTTAAGATCGTTCATCATGTTTCAGGCGTAAAACCCCTAGAACGCTCAACCAGCCTGAGTCCTTCGGGGCTATGTTATGAGAATGTAAGGTTAGATCTAATTTATTGTTTTTATTATAAAATAAATCTCTATAGAGCCTATTCTGAACCAATCCAACCTTCTACCGCTTGCTGTTGCGCCAGCGGGGTTGTTGCTGTCAACAATGCGGGATTTTGATCAAGCTCGCCAGCAAGGCGGCGCTGGTAGTAACTGAGATGTTTGCGTGCAATGAGCACCCCGCGCTGGTTGCCATACC
>SKYD01000192.1 GCA_007128075.1 Thiorhodovibrio sp. | reverse complement strand
AGCCAATACAGCGCACTGGAGAGCAAAAAGTTTTTGACCTCATGGCGACCATAATTAAAGATCAGCGTCCCCCAATCTTTGTGTTCACCTTGGCGCGGATCAGCGTGTTCATAAAGTGCGGTGCCATCAAAGCGGGCTAAGGCGACGGTATCGCGGGGAAAATGTGCCGGCACCCAGTCGAGGATCACCCCAATATTTTGGCGGTGCAGATAATCGACAAAATAGCGAAAATCTTCAGGGGGACCAAAGCGTGCGGTGGGGGCAAAATAGCCCGTTGCCTGATAGCCCCAGGACGCATCCAGCGGGTGTTCGGTAATCGGCATCAGCTCGACATGAGAAAAGCCAGTCTCGGTACAATAGTCCGCCAGCCGATGTGCCAGCTCGCGATAATTGAGAAAATTGCCGTCCTCATCGCGCTGCCAAGAGCCAAGATGCACCTCGTAGATCGACAGCGGCAATTCTTGCCAGTTGCGTTCGGCGCGGCGCGTTAGCCACGCTTTGTCGGTCCAATCATAGGCGGTTGCGGGTTGCAAAATCCCCGCATTATCAGGGCGTTGCTGAAAGGCATTGGCGTAGGGGTCGATTTTGACATGGGGTACGCCAGCCTGATCGCGCACCTCGAATTTATACAGCTCACCCGCAGCAAGCCCAGGGATAAACAACTCCCAAACGCCAGTGCCGCCGCGAACTCGCATCGGATGAACGCGCCCATCCCAATCATTAAAACTGCCGACCACGCTCACCCGCGAGGCGCTTGGTGCCCAGACGGCAAACTGATAGCCATCAATGCCGTCTATTTTGCGAGCATGGGCACCGAGAAAGCGATAGGCATGCCAGTGCCGCCCCTCACCAAACAGATGCAGATCAAAATCGCTGATCTGCGGCGGGAACCAATAAGGATCGTAGTGGGTGTGTACCTGCCCTTGTTTGTCGAACCAATCGATGAGATAACGCTCAGCAACTAGGCTGGCATCCCCCTCCCAGACAAATAAATCGGTGCCCTCGATGCGCTCCATCTCCAGCGCACCGGCATTGATGCGCACCCGCACAGCGCGTGGTAACAAGACGCGCACCACAGCGCGGTCATCGTCGAGCAGGTGACGACCAAGAACTTCAAAAGGATCGTGATGCCGCGCCTCGATCAGTTGGCGCAGCGGTTCAGGCAGTGTGTTAGGTGTAGTATCAGTCATCGGCATAATGAGGTAGCGACCTGTATTGATCAATAAAAAAATTTAGCAGCGCAGACAAGTGAACAAGCCGCGCAACGCACTATGGTAACATTAAGGACGGGGAAACGCTGAAGTGCTGTCGCTGGCGGTGGTGTTTGCGGCACTATTGAAGGCTGGTTAGTGCGTGAGTGAAAATTTTACTTTGCAGCGGGAAAGTTTTCGCGTATTGTTCGCCTACGACACAATGCCATTTTTGCTTTGTTTATTGTCATCGGAAGTGCTTTTCGGTGTCAAACCCTGGGTCGGTGGGTGCATTGGCCGCTATCCGGGGATTCATTTACTGCAATGCACATCTTTTTGACGAGAAGCGACCGATGAATATTTATGTTGGCAACCTAGCCTACTCCGTAACCCAAGACGAGCTGCGTGATGCCTTTTCTGCTTTTGGTGATGTAGAAAGTGCTAACCTGATCACCGATAAATTCACTGGCGAATCCAAAGGGTTTGGGTTTGTTGAGATGCCAAACAACTCAGAAGCCGATGCGGCAATCAAAGGGTTAAACGAAACCCCGATGAAAGGTCGCCCGTTGCGTGTTAATCAGGCCAAACCACGCGCTGAACGCTCTGGTGGCGGTGGTGGCGGGCGCAGTGGCGCCGGGCGTCGCTGGTAATCAGCCAACGCCTTCTTCGGAGCTTGCGCGCTCCGAAGACGCAAAACAATCAAGCGGTACAGCTTAGGCTGACCGCTTTTTTTATGATGGGATCGGGAGTAAATAATAGCCAAACCCCAGCCAATCATGACTCAAGATTCAACGCTAAAACAGCAAATTTTGCGCGGTGTGGCGGCACAAAATTTCGCGCTTGAGCGCAATCAGCCACCGCCAGACCCTTCCACACAAACTGCAAGGACGCGCACTGCGGCGCAGCGTCGTGCGCAAATTTTTTTCGGTGGTGTGCTCTTGATCGCGCTGCTACTTTCCAGTTTGCTGGAGCGTCCAGCACGCAATGAGCCACCGATCTCGCCGCCTGTGGCACAACAGCAAACGACAACTGAGCTGCCGTTTCCACGGCTGACATTGGCTGCGCCAGAGTTTGCCCCCGAGGCATTGCGGCGGGCTGTTGACCGTCCGCAAAAATCTACCGATGCCCTGCTCAGAGGCGGCGATTTTTTACAATTTAGCCAGTTTCCGTTGGCAACCTTGCTGGGGCTGAGTGTGCGCACGATCTTAATTGACCCTGGCCATGGGGGGCGTGATCCTGGTGCGATTGGTCTCAACGGCACCCAGGAAAAAGATTTGGTGCTGGATATTGCGCTGCGGCTCTATGCTCGGCTACAGCAGCATCCGCACTATCGGGTGCTGCTCACCCGTGACCATGATCGCAGTTTGTCGCTGCGCCAGCGGGTTGAGATGGCGAATCAGATGCAGGCTGATCTTTTTTTGTCGTTACATTTTAATGTTTTGCCTCAAAGGTCGATCAATCTTGTCGAAACCTATTACTTCGGCACTGAGGTGACCAAACACACAGCAGCTATCGTTGCCAAAGAAAATCGCGGCTCCCAGATCACCATGAATGAATTTAACACCCTGATGGCACAGGTTGGTGATCGCTTAAAAATTCAGGAATCGCGTCTGTTTGCCACCGCAATCCAGCGCGCTCTGTTTGCTGAGTTGCGCCAACACGATCCACATATTATCGATGCAGGCATCAAAAGTGCCCCATTTTTGGTGTTATTGGGGCTACGGGTTCCCGGCGTTCTTGCCGAAATTTCTTGTCTTAGCCATCCACCTGAGGAGGAGCGTCTGAACAGTGGACAGTATCGTGAGCGCATTGCAGCGGCGCTGGAGCAAGGCGTGCTAGATTATCTTGATCCTTCTTGGCATCCTGATCCTACGGTTCTTGGAGATGTACTCGATGTCCGATCCGACCTCAACTGATGATCTGCTCTATATGGGCATTGATCTGGGCACATTTCGCTCAGTGGTCGCCACGAGCAGCGGACAAGAAGCCGCAGTGCTTAGTTATGTCGGCTGGCCAAAAGATTTTGTGGCGCGGCGGGCACTGGGAAAAGATATTGTGTATGGCGCGGAGGCACTCGATCAGCGTCAGGCGTTGAATCTTCATCGGCCACTGCAAGGTGGCGTACTCCGCGAGGGCACCGCGCTCGATGAGCAAGCAGTGGCAGCGTTGATCGGTCATCTGATTGAGGTCGGCGGCGGTCAAGGTCGCCGTCTACGAGTGGCGGTTGGCGTGCCAGCAGAATGTCTGCGAATTAATAAATTGGCAATGAAACAAGCGGTTGGTGCCTACGCCGAGAAGATGATTGTGGTTTCTGAGCCATTTGCCGTCGCCTATGGCTTAGGTACACTTAACAATGCGGTGATCATTGACATTGGCGCTGGCACGGTTGACTTTTGCATCATGCACGGCACCGTGCCTGATGAACGCGATCAGCGCAGCCTGCTCAGTGCTGGAGATGCCATTGATCAACAATTATACGAGCGGTTGCGCGAGCGCATTCCCGAGGCAACGGTGACGATGAACATGGCGCGTCAGCTCAAAGAAACCTACGGCTTTGTCGGCACCAGCGAAAAACTCGTCAAGGTCAAGCTGCCAGTTTCGGGCAAGATGGTGGCCTACAATATCACCGACGAAATCAGTCACGCCTGCGCCTATATTGTGCCGCCGATTATTGAAACCACCATGCGACTCATCGGCGCCGCCGATCCTGAATATCAGCCGCGACTGCGCAATAATATCCTGCTCTCGGGTGGATGCAGCCAGTTGCGCGGCCTGGCGGATTATCTCACCCGCCAGATGGAGCCATTTGAGCCATGTCGCTTTCGCTGCATCCCCGATCCGCTCAATGCTGGCGCGCGCGGGGCACTGGCTTTAGTAAAAGACATGCCAGAAGAGTTTTTTAATCAATTGTGACCCGCTGCGATTACAATATTCCACCAACGGCAGCTTCACCGAACACCAGGTCGCCGCTGCTGCCGTCGTCGAAGGTTACTTCACCCAGACCGTTATGACCGTGTAAATCAAGGATCATGGTGCCGGTGGCGGTGCGCCCGTCGGTGCAGCGAATGCGGAAGATCGGTGCGGTGTCGCCATAAAAAGCACTGTAGCGGCCGCGACACTGGCTTTGTTCGTTGCTGGCGTTAAACCAGGCAGCAAAAGGGTTGGACAAATAATGCCCCGTCAACAGTGTGCCGTCATCGAGCACCAAAACCAGCGGGCGCTGACTGGCGGAGCCTGGCGCATTCGGCTCCAAGCCGGTTTGTCGGTAATGATCCATCACCGCAACCACACAGGTGTGCTTGTCCAGCATCCGCTGTCCACGACATAGAATCTCGCCATAGGTACGCGGCTCGATGTGCGTGGTTAGCCGCTGATAATCAATTTCACCTGTTTGGGTGGCGCAGCCAGTGCCAACGAGGGCGGAAATGACAAGGCTGATAGCAATCTGTTTCATATAAAATCCTTAGCAAAATTTCACGATGCAATCGCACGCAACAACGCCCGACAGGGGGCAGGATAACCTTCGATGGTGCATGAGGGATCACTGGGATCTAAAAAATCAGCCAGCGACTGAAAACGCATCCACGGCGTTGCCCTCTGTTCTGCCGTGGTGGTGTGATTGATATTGATCGTCTCAACGGCGTGAAATCCTGCCGCCTGCACCCAGCGCGTTAGATGATCCAAGGTCGGAATGGCATGCACATTGCGCATCTTGGCATAGCGACCTTGAGGGATGAGCACCGCAGATGCTGTCTGATCGAGAATCAGCGTTTCTAAGATCAGCATACCGCTAGGGCGCAACAGCCGCCGGGCGCGCTGCAAATGTGCTGCGGGATCGCGTTGATGATAGAGCACGCCCATTGAAAACACCAGATCAAAACCGCTGAGGGTGGCAGGCAGTTGGTGATCTGCCAGCGGCAGCACTGCGACCTGATCGGTGCCAATGTACTGATTCACTGCCAAAAATTGCATCACAAAACGCAGCGTTGGATCAACGCCCAGCACCAGCCGCGCCCCCGCGCCAAGCGTGCGATAGGCGTAATAGCCATTGCCACAGCCCAGATCCAGCACCAGCCACCCATCCAGCGTCGGCAGTGCTGGCTCCAGCCGTGCCCATTTCCAATCTGAGCGCCACTCGGTGTCAATCTCGACCCCGTGAATTGAAAACGGCCCTTTGCGCCACGGATGCAAGCAATCGAGCACTGCCGCCAGCGCGGCGGCATCGGACGCGGCGAGCGGTGGTCCAACGCTGATTGTGCCCTGAGTGAGCTTGACCTCGGTGCTTGGCAGCGGCGGCAACTGACCAAGGGCAGCGATCCAGCGCGGCAAATCACCATTGGTTGATGGATGCAACTGGTCGGCGGTCAGAGTTTGCAATGGTGCCCGCCAAGCCGCCAGCCGCGTGCCCTCAAGCTGGCGAAAAAACCGCTGCCAATGGTCAATTAGTTCCATGCTACCCACGAAATAAAGTTCGCACACTGAAACCAGCGCATGACCTGAACAAAGCCAGCGGCGTATAATCGTGCCTCATGCTGTTCTGGGGTTTCTGGGCGCAACACCTGTTCCAGTGCTGCGCGCTTGCGGCTAATCTCTAGTTCGCTATAGCCGTTAGAACGCTTAAAATCGGTATGCAGTCGGGTCATCAACTGTTCAAAGGGTGGTTGATCCCAACACACTTTTTCAGTGAGAATCAACCCACCACCGGGCAGCAGACTGTGACATAGCCGACTGAGCAGTGGCAAGCGACGCTCCACAGGCAGAAATTGCAGCGTGAGATTTAATACACATAGCTTTGCGTCCGTGATGGGATACTGCTCTATATCAGCACAATGGGGGATCAACCGCCCTTGGGCAATCGGTGCGGCGAGTACCTCATGGAGCCGTGCGATCATCGCTGGCGACTGGTCAATCGCAATCAGCCGTACCCCGGGCAGGTGGTTTTGGGTCAAAATACTCGCACTCACTGCACCTAACGAGCAGCCCAAATCGTAACCACAACTACTAGGTGTTAAAAATGATCCAGCCAAGAGACCAATCAGCCGCACCAGTTCGGCATAACCGGGAACAGAGCGATCGAGCATGTCGGGAAAGACCCGAGCAACTGCGTCATCAAACACAAAATCAGCAACCGCTGCATTGGTTTCTGTAGCATAGAGTGTATCACGCACCTTGTGAGTCATTGCTTCAATCGCCAACAATCCCTAAATGAATCAAATATTGTGCCTAGCACGCGCAGCCGTTCACTTCAATAATCTGAGTCACCGAACATGAAAGACATCGACGACACCACCGACCTCAATCAACAATCCGATCAAGATGCTGCCACGCCCGATCAAATGCCAGATAAACATGGATCCGACAACATTATTGGCGAGCAAACACTTGATGATGATTCGTTTGAAAGTTACATTTTACTTTCACGCGAACAGCAGGAACAACAGGACTTAACCGACGCGGCAGAGTCTAACCCCGAAGCCGATGCGGAATCCGCATCAGCAGAGCAATCAGCTTTTGAAGATGCCAGCGACGAAGCCGATGACGCGCCTGAGACTGAAGCCGCTGAAGAGGCGACCTTTGAAGATGCCAGCGACGAAGCCGACGACGCGCTTGAGACTGAAGCCGCTGAAGAGGCGACCTTTGAAGATGCCAGCGACGAAGCCGACGACGCGCCTGAGACTGAAGCCGCTGAAGAGGCGACCTTTGAAGATGCCAGTGACGAAGCCGACGACGCGCCTGAAACCGCTGAAGAAGTGCCAGATGTCAGCGCGGCGGCAGATGAGGACGAGGGCGATGTCGAATCGTCTGAACCTGAATTAGAGCCAGAATCCGAACTGGAGCCAGAACCCGAACCCGTGATGGCTGAGGTGGTCAGCGATGAGGTGGCGGCGATGGATGACCTGGAGCCGCCAGCCGCCGCGCCAGCTCAGGACATTGATCTCGATGATCCTTCGTTGTATCTCAATCGTGAGTTCACCTGGCTGTCGTTTAATCGCCGGGTGCTGCATGAGGCGGATGATCCGCGCACGCCCCTGCTGGAGCGGGTGAAGTTTTTAGCCATCGTCAGCAACAATCTTGACGAATTTTTTATGAAGCGCATTGGCGGGCTCAAACAGCAGATCGCCGCCAGCGTTCACAGTCGCACCATTGACGGGCGCACCCCCAGCGAACAGCTTGCGCTGTGCCGCGAGGCATTGGACGAGATTCAGGCCGATCAAAAACGCATTTTTGAGGCATTGATCGCCGAATTGGAAAACCAAGATATTCGGCTCACCCAGATCGAGAATTTGCCCGAAGAGACCCGCGAGCAGTTGCGGGCGCATTTCAAAACTGACATCTTCCCGATGATCACCCCGCTGGCGATGGATCCGGCGCATCCGTTCCCGTTTATCTCCAATCTGGCGCTCAATCTATTGGTGCGGCTACGGTTTCCTGGCAGCAACGAGACCTACATGGCGCGGATCAAGGTGCCAGTGAGCAAAGATGTCTCCAAACGGCTGATCCCGGTCGATGGCACCCAGACCTTTGTCACGCTTGATGATCTTATCGTCAACAATCTCGACATGCTGTTCCCGGGGATGGAGATTGTCAGTTGCGAGCTGTTCCGTGTCACCCGCAATGCGATTGTCGAGCCAGAAGCCGAGGTTGCCAATGATCTTTTAGAGATGATCGAAACCGAACTACGCGAGCGCCATTTTGCCCCGATTGTGCGCCTGGAGGTGCAATCGGGCATGGATGCGGTGCATCGCGGGATGCTGGCGGCTGAACTGGGGCTGAACGAGAACGAGGATGTCTATGAGGTCAGCGGTCTGATGGCCAAGCGCGATCTCTTAGAGCTGGCGGCGCTGGAGCTTCCGCATCTGCATGACAAGCCGCATCGTTCGGGCGATCATCCGGTGCTGGGCAATGATCGACGCAACATCTTCCACATCATTCGCGAAAGTGGGCCGTTGCTGTTGCAGCATCCGTATGAATCATTTGCTACCACTGTGGAGCGGTTCCTGACCACCGCCGCCAAAGATCCCAAGGTGCTGGCGATCAAGATGACGCTGTATCGCACCTCCGCTGGGCCGATTCTCGATGCGCTGATTGCAGCCGCCCGCAACGGCAAACAGGTCGCAGTGTTGGTGGAGCTGAAAGCCCGCTTTGATGAGGCAGCCAACATCGGCTGGGCGCGGCGGCTGGAATCGGAAGGCATTCATGTCACCTATGGTGTGCTGGGGCTGAAAACCCACAGCAAGCTGATCTTTGTGGTGCGCCGCGATTATTCACAACTGCGCCGTTATTATCACATCGGCACTGGCAATTATCACGGCGGCACTGCCAAGCTCTATACCGATCTGGGGATGCTCGGCTGTGATGAGGACATCGGGCAGGATCTGACGGAGCTGTTCAATTATCTGACCGGCTACTCACCGCCGCCGAGTTATCGCAAAATCCTTACCGCGCCTTACACTTTGCGGCGGGGGATTCTCGACAAAATCCAACGCGAGATCGATGTCCACGAACAAAGCGGCAACGGGCTGATTCAGATGAAAATGAACGCGCTCGAAGATCCGGCAATCACCCGCGCACTGTACAAAGCCAGCCGTGCTGGGGTGAAGGTGGATCTCATCGTGCGCGACACCTGCCGCTATCGCCCTGGGCTGCCTGGGCTGTCCGAGACCGGGCGCGTGGTCAGCATCGTCGGGCGGTTCTTGGAACATGCGCGGATTCTCTATTTCCGCAACGGCGGCGAGGAGGAATATTACATCGGCTCGGCGGATATGATGCGGCGCAATCTCGACAGCCGCGTCGAGGTGCTGGCACCGGTGGAAAGCCCCGAACTGCGCCAAGAACTGCGGCTGATTCTCGATGTGCAGTTTGCCGACAGTCGCTCAGCCTGGGATATGCAGAGCGATGGCAGCTATATTCAGCGCCAGCCCGAGGATGAAACCGCAAAAGGTGCCCAAGAGACGCTGATTGGGGTGGCTGAAAAACGGCTGGCAGCGGTGGCAAAGCACAAAGAGCGCACCCTGCGCTCACGGCTGCTCAGTCATTTTGAGCATCGTCTGGCAAGCAAGGGCTAATCACCCCATCGGCAGCGTCTGGTGGGCTTTCGGCATTGAGCGCGACAATGCGCTCGATCCCCGCCAGCCGTTGCCCCTCACCGAGATTGATCAGCCGCACGCCCTGGGCACTGCGACCGATCACTGAAATGCCGTCGATGGCGGTGCGCACCAAGGTGCCGCCATCGGTAATCAGCATGATCTCATCGCCTGGGCGCACCAGCACCGCGCCGATTTGTTCGCCGTTGCGCTCACTGGTGCGAATGCCGATCACGCCCTTGCCGCCGCGCCCCTTGGTCGGAAAATCCTCAACTGGGGTGCGCTTGCCATAGCCATTTTGGGTCACAGAAAGCACGGTGCCCGGCTCGGCGACCAGCAGCGAGATCACCCGCTGTCCTTCCTCTAGCGCAATTCCACGCACACCATGTGCTGTCCGTCCCATCGAGCGCACGGTACTTTCATTAAAGCGCACCGCCTTGCCTGCCGAGCTAAACAGCATCATGTCCTGCCGACCGTCGGTCACTGCCACACCGATAAGATATTCATCCTCATGCAGGGCAATGGCAATCAGCCCCCGTGACAGTGGGCGCGAAAATTCGCTCAATGGAGTTTTCTT
>SKYD01000121.1 GCA_007128075.1 Thiorhodovibrio sp. | reverse complement strand
GTCGGCTGGCAGCAACTGATCAATATCATTTTACTGCCGATGTTGCTCACGCCCGTGTTGTTGCGGCTGTTGCCAACGGATTTTTTACCACTGGTGATTGGTGATTATCTGGCACTGCATTTTGCCGTTTATGGGCTGTTGACCCTGCTTGGTCTAAGCTGGGCGGGGCTGTGGCCGCCACGCCTTGTCAATGCAACGGCGAAGGTGTCGGGATTGGGGCTGATTGTCGCCTTGGTGCTATGGGCGGGCTATACGCTGCTTGCCATCGGGCTGCCAACCCAGAGCTTTGTCGCCAGCTTCTTCCCCGAGCCGCAACGCTGGTCGATGGTGTTGCCCTTATTTGCCGGAACGACGCTGTATTTTATTGCTGATGCCTGGCTGACTGCGGGCACCGGGCGAGCATTCGGCGGCTATATTCTGACCACACTTGCTTTTTTGCTATCGTTGGCGTTGGCGGTGGTGCTCAATCTCAACGAGCTATTTTTCTTGATTATTATCGTACCCGCAATGCTGGTGCTGTTTGTGATCTTTGGCTGGCTCAGTCGCTGTAGCTATGCTTGGACGGGACACCCGCTGGTGGGTGCGGTTGCCAATGCCTTGGCGTTGGCTCTGGTGATGACTGCGACCTTTCCAGTCATTGCGCCCTAGCGATAATCTAACACGGATAGACTGCTACGCATGACGACGACGGATGAATCGCATTCGTGGTGGCAACGCTGGCGGCAATTAAAACAGCCGCCGTCTGCGTCAGCAACAGTTAGCCCCCCCGTGTCATTTCAGGGACGCTGGGCGCGCTTTCTATTTTTGCGCCCTTACGGCGACCAACTGCTCACCCCAGCAGTGATCGCTTGGCTGGGGTTTGCTTGGATCATTATTCTGTTGATGGCCTCGATTGAGGGCGTGGTCTGGGGATTGGTGGGCGCGTCCATGGTGCCAGAACATGCCGCCCATCTACGCCCCTATGTCGGCGTGTTTATGTTTGTCCTGATGTTTGCCGTCATCTGGATCGTCGATGCCTCGTTAATTCTCTCCGAACGCCCCACCCGCCATCAGGGTCAAGACACCGAATCGGACAAGGGCGCGCAAATTCGCTGGATTGCTGGGCTGGCAGTGCGGGTGCTAATTGTCGGTGTGTCGTTGTATGTCACTGCGCCGTTTATGGAAAAGCTGATTCGTGCCGATGATATCGAGCATTACCATCAACGACAGGTCGAGCGTTATTTCACAACCCGCGATGCCGAGCTGCAAGCAAGGATCGATGCCCGTCTTGAGGCAGTCAACACCCAATTAGGCCCTCGGCTAACCCATCTCGATGAACGAATTGTGCAAATTGACAGCGAATTGCGTGATTTGCGTGAATTTCGCGCCCGCATTGATGCCCAATACGCCCCTGAATTGATCCAGTTGCGCACCGATCTCGCCGATGCCCGCGCCCGTTACACCGATGAGATTCTAGGCCGTGGGGGTCGCCCAGAGGGCTATGGCCCCCAGGCGCAGTTATGGGAAGAACGGGCTGAGGAGTTGACGCAATTACTCGCCACCAAACAAGCCGAAAGCGATGCCCAACTGGGCAATATTGGTGATCGGATCACTGAGCTAGATACGCGGTTGCGCGAACTCGATGCCGAGCGGCGCGAATTGCGCGAGGAATATCGCCAACGCAGTGAACAGATTCATGCCCAAGAGCGGGCGCAACAGCCCGAGGCGGTGCCACCGCGACTGACTTTTGCTGCGCGTTCACACGCTTTGGGTGCATTGCGTGACAGCCCCGAAGAGCGCGGTGTGCCTCATTTTGAGCGCGTCGATGGCTTTGCCCAGGCCGCCTTGGGGGTGCTGTTTTTCTCGCTGCTGGCGCTCAAGCTGTTTGAGCCACAGGCGGTGCGCGCCTATTTTAGCGAAACCATCCAGTATCAATACCGTAAATATCTAAGCGGTGGTCTGGAACAGATTCCCGGCTTTGAGTTACCCAAGGAGCCAGCACAACGGCTCAATCCTGTCGAGTTTGCCCGTCAGTGGCAACGCTATGAAGCCTCGCCAGAGATGTTCTATGCCGATCAGCAATCGCTACACGAAGTCTCGGCTCCTGTTCTGGCATTGCGCACACAAAATCAGCTTGACGACCAGATGGCAGCGCAACGCCATGAGCAGATTGCCCATGAGGTCGAATTGTTGCAACAACGCCGCGCCCTGGAGCTGATGGCGTATCAACGCGAGCTGGAGCTACGCACTGCGTCGCTCAAACAGCGGCTAGAGGATGACAATGCTGCCGAACGCAGTTGGCGCGAGCGACAAATAGAGCAAGAGCTGGCGCAGGCGCGTGAGGGCTGGATTCAGGAGCAGGCGAAATTTTCCGAGCGCGAGATTGCGCTGGCACTCAAGCACGAAGAGCGTCAGATGCAAGATCAGGAGCTGGAACGCTATCACCAACAGCGTCTTGCCGAATTGCGCCATGCCGAAGAAGAGCAGCAACGCCAACATCAATTAAAACTGGCTGAACAGCAGGCGCGACGCGAAGAACAGAGTGCG
>SKYD01000203.1 GCA_007128075.1 Thiorhodovibrio sp. | reverse complement strand
TCTGCAATCAGTAAATCAATGCTTAACCGCTCCACCCCGGGCATCGAGGGCACTGGCTCGCGTTGCCCCTGCCCTTCGAGGATAAAGACCGGGTAGATAAAATCATCGGGCGTGAGCACAGTCTCGCGCATCATGCGGCGCGAAAATTCAGCACGGCGCATCCGGCGCATCCGCGTGGTGGGGTAAGCTGCACGGGTAGGAAAAATCTCAGACATGATGGTGATGATTGCTTCGGCTGTTGGTTAAACTAATACACTGAATTGAAGCGTCGAGATTGAAGTATGGCGGAGAGAGAGGGATTCGAACCCTCGATAGGGTATTAACCTATACACACTTTCCAGGCGTGCGCCTTCAGCCACTCGGCCACCTCTCCTTAAAATTAAGATTGGTTAGTTTAAGCGATTGCGGTGGCTTGTGCAACTTGTGCATCGGCAATGCGCATACAATGCCGTTGGCATGTGCCAAAATGCCACTTTGATTATGCCAACCCAACACTCTATCGCAATACACTATGTCCAATTCTCCGCCGATTCTTGATGCTGTGCGTTTTCCGCTCTCTGGCAGTCAGTTAATCGAGGCCAGTGCCGGCACTGGCAAGACCTTCACCATTGCCACGCTTTATGTGCGCCTGATTCTAGGTCACGGAACGGAGATGGCAGTTCAAGCCCGCGCCTACACTCCGCCGGAGATTCTGGTGGTCACTTTCACCGATGCGGCGACTCAGGAGCTGCGAGAGGCGATTCGCACGCGGTTGACGCAGGCGATTCGCTTGTTTCAGGCTGATCCTGCACTGGCTGATGACCCACAAAGCAATGAGATTTTGCTGCGCTTGCGTGCTGATTATCCGCCTGAGCAGTGGCCGCAGTGCGTTTGTATTTTGCAGCAGGCGGCGGCGTGGATGGATGAGGCAGCGGTCTCGACGATTCATGCCTGGTGTTATCGGATGTTGCGCGAACATGCCTTTGCTGGCGATCATTTGTTGCAGCAAACCTTGGAAACCGATCTTAGCGCGTTGGTAGATGAGGCGGTGCGTGATTATTGGCGGATTTTTCTGATTCCACTCGATGCCTGCTGTGCGGCGACAGTGCGTGGCTGGTGGCGCGAGCCAAGCACATTGCAACAAGACCTCAAACCGCTGATTGCTTATCCCGAGGCTTTGCCTGAGGATCCGCCACCTGCTCACACTCTGCCGCTGGCGCTGCAAGCGCGCCAGCAGCAGTTGGCAGCACTCAAGGCACCATGGTTGCAAGAACAATGGGTGTGCGAACTCAACGCGCTGCTGGAGCAGGCAGTTGCCAACAACTGGGTGGACAAACGCAAGCTGCAGGCGCGTTATTATCAGCCATGGCTGGAGAGCCTGGAGCACTGGGTGAGCGATTCTGAGGCGGTGATGCTGGATCTCAAAACGGGCTTTGAACGGCTCACCCCGCAGGGACTTCAAGCAGCGTGGAAAGCAACAGATCAGCCCGCGCCCAATCATCCGGCATTGCAGGCGATTGACACCCTCAAAGATGATCTGGACGCGCTCCCCGATGGGCGCACCGCAGTGTTGAGTCATGCGGCGCGTTGGGTGGCAGAGCGGGTGGCGAGTGAAAAAATTCGCCGTGCTCAGATGGGGTTTGATGATCTGTTGACGCGGCTGGATCAGGCGCTGGCGGGTGCCAATGGCGCGGCGTTGGCGGCATTGATTCGGCGGCAGTTTCCTGTGGTGTTGATTGATGAATTTCAGGACACCGATCCGATACAGTACCGCATTTTTGATGCCATCTATGCAGTCGCCGACAACCGATCCGATTGCGCACTGATTCTGATTGGCGATCCCAAGCAATCGATCTATGCCTTTCGTGGTGCTGATATTTACACTTATCTGGCAGCACGCCAGGGCTGTGGCGAGCGGCTGCACACCCTAAATCAAAACTATCGCTCAACCCATGCCATGGTCGCTGCTGTCAATCGCTGCTTTGGAATTGCTGAAGAGCGGGCAGACAGCAGCGGGGCATTTTTGTTTCGCACCGAGACTGGCAATCCACTGCCATTTTGGCAAGCAACCGCTGCTGGGCGTGAACAATCGCTACACATTGAGGGGCAAGCACCTGCCGCGCTCAATCTGTGGCTGTTAGCAACTGAAAAAAAGAAATGGACCAAAACCGCTTACCGTGAGCAGGCCGCCGAGATTGCCGCCGACACCATTGCCAGCCTGCTGCAACTTGGACAGACCAAGCAGGCCGGACTGGTTTCAGCCTCAGGCTTGGTGCCCTTGCAGCCCAATCATCTTGCAGTACTGGTCAACTCGCGCACCGAAGCGGCACTGATGCGTCAGGCACTGAATCGCCATGGCGTGCGCAGCGTTTATCTATCAGAACAAGACTCAGTTTTTCACAGTCCGCAAGCAGAAGAGTTGCTGTTGTGGCTGCATGCCTGTGCCCAACCAGATGACAGTCGCGCCTTGCGGGCGGCCTTAGCCAGCCCGACGCTGGGGCTAAGTCTTGCCGAGCTGGACCATCTACAGCGCGATGAGCTGGCGTGGGAGGCGCGGGTGGTGGAATTTCGTCGCTATCGCGAGCTGTGGCGACTCCAAGGGGTGCTGCCGATGTTGCGCCATCTGCTGCATCGGTTCGCAGTGCCAGCGCGGCTGCTCGACCAAGCAGTGATCCCCGATGCCGAGCGCAGTGGCGAGCGCGTTTTAACTGATTTATTGCATCTTGCCGAGCTATTGCAGGAGGCTGGTCAACGGCTGGAGGGCGAACAGCGGTTGATTCGCTATCTGGCTGAACAGTGTGCGGTTGCTGAACAGGGGGCGAGCGGTCAGCCCCGGCAGATTCGTCTGGAAAGTGACGAGCATCTGGTGCAGATTGTGACCATCCACAAAGCCAAGGGGCTGCAATATCCGCTGGTGTTTTTACCCTTTGTTGCCGATCATCGCCCAGTCACTGCCAAGGATTGCCCGCTCAAATGGCACGATGCAGAAGGACGGTTACAGATCGCGCTGGAGGCCTCGGCGCAGAGTTTGGAGCATGCACAACAGGAACGGCTCGGCGAGGATCTGCGCAAGCTCTATGTCGCGCTGACCCGCGCCCAATATGCGACCTGGGTGGGGCTTGCCGCGCTCGAAGAGATCGCTGGCAGTGCTTGGGGGCATTTGCTTGCTGTTGAACAGCCGCATCAGTTTTCTGCCGCCGTGCAGCAGTTGGCGAGCACTCGCTCTAGCATTGCCGTGTTCAACTCGCCGACTGTCACCGCGACACGATTTCAGCCTCAGAAGCCAGCGTTGCCGCCAGGCGCGCCGCGTCAGTCGCGGCCAGTGGCGGGGATGCGGTGGTGGATTGCCAGCTACTCTTCTTTGTGTGTCAAAACAGGTGGGCTGCGTTCGATCACTGCTGAGGAGACTGCCACCGCTGAACAGGTGCGTGAGTGGCAGGCCAGCACCCACACCACCGCCGCTCGGCTACTAGGCAGCCATGAGCGCGTCGCCCCCGTGCCCTATTCGCCCCATGCTTTCATGCGCGGTCCAGAGGCGGGAACCTTTCTCCATGATCTATTGGAATGGGCAGCGCACGGTGGTTTTGGTGATCTGGTGACAGATTCCGCCCGTCTGCGTGACACCATCGCTCGGCGTTGTCAGCCACGGGGCTGGGAGCGGTGGATTGATCCACTCACCGACTGGATGCTGGCGTTGCTTGGTCAGCCGCTGCATTTGCCCTCGTTAGCCAATAGCCAACCACTGCGCTTAGCCCAGCTCACTGAGATGGTGGCAGAGATGGAATTTTGGCTGGCGGCGCATCAGGCAGATCTGACCACCATTGATCAACTGGTGTGTGCGCAAACGCTGGCTGGCAGCCCACGGCCGGCATTGCAACCCAATCAAATCAATGGCTTGCTCAAGGGCTTCATTGATCTGTTGTTTAAGCACCAGGGCCGCTATTTCGTGATGGATTACAAATCCAACTGGCTGGGACCGAATGCTGATTTTTACACTGAAGAGCTGATGCGTGCTGAGATCGCCCATGCTCGTTATGATTTGCAATTCGTTCTTTATGTGTTTGCATTGCATCGGCTATTGCAATCGCGGCTGCCGAATTATGACTATGATCGCGATGTCGGCGGCGCGGTGTATTTCTTTTTGCGTGGCATCGACGCACCAAGCCAGGGCATTTACTATGAACGGCCCCCGTGGTCGTTGATCGCGGATTTAGAACATTGCTTTGCCGCGCCAGCGAGGATCGCCGCATGACCATGGATCGTTCGCAGAACGAGTTTAATCTCCAAGTCACCCATCCAAGTCTGGATCATCCGCAAAACACCCTGGCACTGTTGCAGCACTGGGCGCAGGCGTGCTGGCTGCGGCCATTGGATGTCGCCTTTGCCCAGTTTTTACACCGCGAGGCCAAGGACGCGCCGCCGTTGTTGCTATTAGCTGCCGCGCTTGCCAGTCATCAACTTGGGCGCGGCCATGCTTGTCTGGATCTCGCCGTCACCCTCGACAATCCCAACTTTGCCTTGTCCTTGCCACCCGAGAGCGACAGCCTGTTGGAGCCAGCACTTCAGGTGCCGCCGCCGCATCCTGCGCAGGTTTTAAGCAGTCTCACGCTGGCTGACTGGCAGGCGGCACTGCATGAGCCTGAGCTGGTCGATGATGGGACGGCAATCACCCCATTGGTGCTCAAAGGGCAGCGTTTGTACCTACAGCGTTATTGGCAATATGAACAGCAGGTGTGGCTGGCGCTGGATGATCGCTTGCAGCGTTGGCAAGATCAGCATATCCACTGCGCCACCGTGCGCAGCATTCTCGACATTCTGTTTCCAGTCAAGAGCAGTCGCCCCAATGGGCAAAAGATCGCTTGCGCACTGGCGGTGCGTTCGGGCTTTAGCATCATCACGGGCGGGCCAGGCACTGGCAAAACCACAACGGTGGTGCGGCTGCTGGCGTTGTTGCAAGCACTGGCACTGAGCACGAAATCACCACGGCCGCTGCGGATTCGGCTGGCTGCCCCCACTGGCAAGGCAGCGGCACGGCTCAATGCCGCCATTGGTGGCGCGGTGGCAGGATTGCCGCTCAAGGAGTTAGGCAGCCAGGCGGAGCCAATTCGCGCCGCAATTCCATTGCAGGTGGTGACCTTGCACCGTTTGCTGGGGCGACATATCCAGAGCCGTCAGCCGCACTATCATGCCCGCCGTCAGCTCGCACTTGATGTGTTGGTCATTGATGAAGCGTCGATGGTCGATCTGGAGATGATGGCGAATGTGCTTGCGGCATTGCCCGCCAGTGCGCGGCTAATTTTGCTTGGCGATAAGGATCAATTGGCATCGGTTGAGGCGGGGGCGATTCTCGGCGAGTTGTGTGAACGCGCCCACAATGGGCACTATCATCCCGCCACCCGCGATTGGCTACACGAGGCGAGCGGCGAGATGCTGGATGCCAAATGGGTCAATGCCACCAACGCACGGCCGCTTGATCAGGCGATTGCCATGTTGCGACACAGCTACCGCTTTCCTGCCAGCAGCGGGATTGGGCGGCTGGCAGCGGCGGTCAATGGCGGTTCGGTGCGCTCTCTGAGCACAGTTTATCAGGGCAGTTGGTCAGATGTGGCATTTGTCAATCTGTACCACGACCGCCAAGAGCGTGATTTTGCCGCTCTAGTGATCGATGGGCGGTGTAGCAACAACGAACAGCAAGCCCCCCCACATTGGCCTGGCTATCGGCATTATCTAAGCGTTGTGCAACACCAACAGCCCGCTGCTGCTGCGCCACCGAGTGTTTTTGATGACTGGGCAATCGCCGCGCTTGAGGCGCAGCGACAGTTTCAGGTGTTGGCCGCCCTACGGCGCGGTGCCTGGGGTGTCGAGGGGCTGAATCGGCGGATTGCGCAGGCATTGACCGAAGCAGCGCTGATCCAGCCGGTGAGTGAGTGGTATCTTGGGCGGCCGGTGCTGGTGACGCGCAACGACTACGCGCTGGGGCTGATGAATGGCGACATGGGGCTGACCTTGCACTATCCAACCCCGGGCAGCGGAGTGCTGGCAACGCGGGTGGCGTTTCCTGACAGCAGCCAGCCCAATGGCATCCACTGGGTTCTCCCCAGTCGGCTGCAAGCAGTAGAAACGGTGTATGCACTGACGGTGCATAAAGCGCAAGGCTCAGAATTTTCGCACACCGCGCTGATGTTGCCGCCACTGCTCAATCCGATTTTAACCCGTGAATGGCTTTACACCGGCATCACCCGCGCCAGCCAATCGCTGACCCTGGTGCAGAGCGATCAGCAACAGCTCATTTTTGATATTATTCAACGCCGCGTGATTCGCGCCAGCGGATTGCGCGAACAGTGGCGTTGACATTTAGCGGCGGCGGATCAGGCTGCCCACGCCCTCGTCGGTAAACAGATCTAGCAGCACCGCGTGCTCGATGCGGCCGTCGATGATATGCGCCGCGCCCACACCTGCCTGAATCGCCTCGATGGCACAGCGGATTTTGGGCAACATCCCGCCGCTGATGATCCCAGAACCAATTAAGGCATCGACCTGTGCGATATCAATCTGTTTAATCAGTTGCCCCTCGGCATCGAGCAGCCCGGGGGTGTTGGTCAGCAGGATCAATTTTTCAGCCGTCAACACCTCGGCAACCTTGCCCGCGACCAGATCGGCATTGATATTGTACGAAGCCCCATCGCGCCCCACGCCAATCGGGGCAATGACGGGGATAAAATCGCCGCTCACTAGCATGTTGACCACTGAGGCATCGATGCTCTCGACCTCACCAACATGACCAATATCAATAATCTCAGGTGCTTGCAGCTCTGGGGCATCGCGGTGGAGCATCAGCTTACGGGCGTGGATAAGATCGCCATCTTTGCCAGTCAAGCCCACTGCCGCTCCGCCTTGCTGATTGATTAGATGCACGATTTCTTTATTGACCAGCCCGCCGAGCACCATCTCAACCACATCCATGGTCTCGCTATCGGTGACGCGCATCCCCTGAACAAATTCGCTGGCCTTGCCAAGCCGGCTCAACACCTGACCAATCTGCGGGCCGCCGCCATGCACCACCACGGGATTGATGCCAACGAGCTTCATCAATACCAGATCACGGGCAAAGCCTTCTTTGAGCCGCTGCTCGGTCATGGCATTGCCACCATATTTGATGACCATGGTTTTGCCGCGAAAGCGACGGATATAAGGCAACGCCTCGACTAAAATACGCGCGATGTTGTAAGCGCGTTCGGCTGGGAGTGTCATTCAAACCTCAGAACATTTAAAATAAAGGCAGCAAATATAGCCATTCACTCTGTTTTCCAGACATGCACCCGCAGTCCACCATCAAACTAGGCGACCCCCTCAGCCCACCGCGCTGTTTATTGCTGCATGGATTCACTGGCGCGGCTGCGGATTGGCAAGCGGTGTGGCCGTCAACAATTCCAGCACTGGCGGTTGATTTGCCAGGACACGGTGCCAGCCCAGCACCCCAGGGCACCATGCACCAATGGATTGCAGATTGGCACTTGGCGTTGCCTGATCGCCTGGATACGCTGGTGGGTTATTCGTTGGGTGGCAGGCTGGCACTGTCTTTATTGGCCGTGCTGCCACACCGCTGGCGGCGGCTGGTGATTATCAGTGCCCATCCGGGGCTAAACTGCGAACACGAACGCCGTGTGCGCTGCCAAGCAGATCAGGTCTGGATTGAGTGTCTGCGTGAGCAAGGCATTGTCGCCTTTGTCAACGCTTGGGAAGCGCAGCCGCTGTTTGCCAGCCAACGCCAGCGCGTCAATCACAGCCAGCTTGCCAGCCAACGCCAGCGGCGTTTAAGCCATCATGCCAGCGCATTAGCGCAGACGCTGGGCTGCTTTGGTCTAGGGCAGATGCCCCCAACCTGGCAAGCAATCGCGACCTTTCAGGGTCCGCTACACTGGATCGTCGGCACTGAAGACACGCGCTTTGTTGCCATCGCCGAACAGGTCAAACAACACCGCCCAGCGACAACACTGCATCATCTAAGCTCGTGCGGACACAATCCGCTGTTAGAACAGCCTGAGCAACTGCATGATTTGCTGCGATTGGTGTGTGAATAGCCAAAAAAAACCACGCGCGCAAATGAAACAGCGGGCGTGGTATACAGTTCTATGCAAAAAACATGGTAGCGGGGGCAGGATTTGAACCTACGACCTTCGGGTTATGAGCCCGACGAGCTGCCTGACTGCTCCACCCCGCAATTGAGTCGATTATATTAGCACCGCCGGCTGGCACATGCAACCCATGGGGGCTACTTTTTTGGCAATTATTTTTTAATCATTAAATATCAGTGCCTTAATGCGACAAAAAACCAGCCAAGGCAGAGGTTCTGCGCATGGCGGCCTCAGATTTGCTATATTTTAGCGATTCACCAACATTGAGCACAAATGATGAGCTGGTTGCAACTGGTCGTGGTCAGTGCGCCTGACACCGCCGAGAACATTGAGCAAGCACTGCAAGAGGCGGGGGCGGCGGCGATTACGCTGCTTGATGCCGCTGATGATCCAATTTTGGAGCCTGCGCCCAACAGCACCCCATTGTGGCCAAGGGTGCGGATTCAGGCATTGTTCGCCGATGATGCCAGCGGGCGGCTCCAAGCTGAGGCGGTTGCGGCGCGTCTTGCTTCGCAGTTAGCAACCGCGCCCCGTCTTGAGTTGTTGCCCGAACAGCCGTGGGAGCGGATGTGGCTGGCGCATTGTCGGCCCCAATTGTTTGGGCAACGGCTGTGGATTTGTCCGCAGGGACAGCCCTGTCCTGCCGAGCAGGGCATTGTGGTCGAGCTAGACCCCGGGCTTGCTTTTGGCACCGGCGATCATCCCACCACCGCGCTCTGTCTAAGCTGGCTTGATGGGCAGTCTTTGGCAGGAAAAACAGTGATTGATTATGGCTGTGGCTCAGGAATTTTAGCCATTGCGGCGCTGAAACTCGGCGCGGCACATGCGATTGCAATCGACCATGATCCCCAGGCGCTGGAGGCAACCCATGCCAATGCCGCTGCCAATCAGGTCGCCACCCGTCTTGAGGTCTTGGCACCTGGTGCGTCGATCCCGCCAGCGGCGATTGTGGTTGCCAATATTTTAGCCCGCCCGCTGCTTGACCTGGCGGCTGATTTGGCAACGCTGTGTAGTGAACAGATCGCGCTTTCGGGTTTGTTAAATCATCAGGGCGCGGCAGTGGCGGCGGCTTACGCACCTTATTTTGATCTTGATCCCCCCATCAGCCGCGAGGACTGGCTATTGTTGAGTGGACGGCGATACTCGGCATGAGCTGCTTGCTCAGGACATTCAATCGTCGGGGCGGTTCGCGAACCACTCCGACTGATGATCGTGATGCTTTATTCACCTTATTCAACCTGACCTTTTTTGACCTCAATAATGAGACAAAAATTCAGCGGGCGTTAAATCAATATCCTGAATGATTTGACGCAAGAGCAGGGGCGAGAGATCACGACCAGGGTGAAAAGGAACGGTTGTGCGCCGACCATCCGGGTGTCTGAACTGCTTGTGCGAACCGCGCTGTCTCACTTCCTCAAAACCCAATCGCAACAATATCGCGGCAACTTCTCTGGGCTTGAGGATCGGAAGGTGTCCCACGGCTCAGGCCACGGCAATCTGTTGCACACCGACAAATTCCGACTCAAACACAGGATCACCATCTTCCAAAAGCATTTCGACGACTTCTTGCATTTTCGCTTGCAATTCATCGAGCGATGCGGCCTGCGTGTGGGCACCCGGAAACCCTGGGATAAAGCCAATGTAGTAGCCCGTTTGCGGACAGCGTTCGATCACAGCGGAAAATTGCTTCATAACACCACCAATTTTTCAAGTGTCAAGTCCCACAAGATTATAAGGCTTTTTAACAAATAACTCGGGATTCAATTGATGCCATTGTCTTCTA
>SKYD01000060.1 GCA_007128075.1 Thiorhodovibrio sp. | reverse complement strand
GCCAGCATCCGCGCCAACTGGGTTTGATTGACATCATGTTGATACTGGCCAACACCGATGGCTTTTGGCTCAATCTTGACCAGTTCGGCCAGCGGGTCTTGCAAACGGCGGGCAATCGACACCGCCCCGCGCAGTGAGACATCCAGATTCGGCAGCTCATGCGAGGCATATTCAGAGGCCGAATACACCGAAGCCCCCGCCTCGCTGACCACCAGCGAGCGCAGCCCCAGCTCGGGATGGCGGCGGATCAGCTCACGCGCCAGCCGGTCGGTTTCTCGTGAGGCGGTGCCGTTGCCAATGCTGATCAGCTTGACACCGTGTTCAGTTGCCAGAGCCGCCAGCCGCACAATGGCTTGATCCCATTGATTTTTAGGCACATGAGGATAGATGGTCTCGGTGGCAACCACCCGCGCTGTGCTGTCGATCACTGCCACCTTGACCCCAGTGCGCAGACCAGGATCCAGCCCAATGGTCGGCAGCCGACCTGCGGGCGCGGTAAGTAACAAATCTTTGAGATTATGGGCAAACACGCGGATCGCTTCTTCTTCAGCCGCCGCCAGCAATTGCCCCTTGAGGTCAAGCTCTAAACGCACAAAAAGCTTGACCCGCCAGCTTTTGCGCACGGTTTCTAAAAGCCAAGCATCCGCAGCGCGTCCGTGATCGGCAATGCCAAACTGTTCGGCAATCTGGCGCTGATAACGGGCATCAGCAGTCTCAGCATCGTCACCGGGCAGCAGGCTCAGATTGAGAATCCCCTGATTGCGACCGCGAAACAGCGCCAGCGCACGGTGTGATGGGATCGCTGCCAGCCGCTCGCGATAGTCAAAATAGTCGGCAAACTTGGCACCTTCCTGTTCCTTGCCCGCCACCACCTCGGCAACCATCACCGCCTCATCCCATAAATCAGCACGGAGCCGCCCAACTAGCTCAGGGTCTTCAGCAAACTGTTCCATCAAAATCTGCCGCGCCCCCTCAAGTGCTGCCGCTGCATCGGCAATTTCTTTGGCGGGATCGACATAGGCCGCCGCCGTGACCTCGGGCACCTGACTGGGATCTGCCAGTAGCGCGTCAGCCAACGGCTGCAAGCCTGCCTCGCGTGCCTGCTGGGCTTTGGTGCGCCGCTTGGGCTTAAATGGCAGATACAAATCCTCCAGCCGTTGCTTGGTATCCGCCTCGGCAATCGCCGCCTCCAGCGTTTCATCGAGCTTGTCTTGGTCGGTGAGACTTTTGAGGATGACAGCACGGCGCTCTTCCAGCTCGCGCAGATAGCCCAGTCGCTGTTCTAAAAGCCGCAATTGGCTATCGTCCAGACCGCCGGTGGCTTCCTTGCGATAACGAGCGATAAAGGGCACTGTCGCGCCGGCATCGAGCAGGGTGATCGCCGCAGTGACTTGATCTGCTTGGGCATTGACCTCTTCGGCGAGGCGGTGGGTAATCGAAAGCATAAAGTTTACATCAAGTTGATAAAATTCAGCCAAGCCGCGTCGCGCCAAATTCTAGGCGTTGGCCGCGCACCTGATCTTGGACTGTGCCCTGTTCGTAGGCAATCTGACCATTGACCACCGTCATCATCACCTGTGCTTGCAGAGTGCGCCCCTCAAATGGCGACCACCCGCAGCGACTGAGCACCTTGTCGCGCTCAACGAGAGTGCGAGCACTGGGATCAATCAGTGTTAAATCCGCCCAATAGCCTTCGCGCAGATAGCCGCGTTGCTGAATCTGGAAGCAATCGGCGACCTGATGGCTGGTGACCTCGACCAGCCGTTCTAGGCTCAACTGTCCCTCGTGCACCCATTCAAACAACGATGGCAGGGCATCTTGGACTAAGGGCAGCCCAGCAGGTGCCTGAAAATAGGGGCGCTGCTTTTCCTCAAGCGTGTGTGGCGCGTGATCGGTGGCGATGATGTCCAGCCGCCCATCACTGACTGCCGCACGCAGAGCGGCGCGATCAGCCGCAGTCTTGATCGCGGGATTGCATTTGATCAAGCTCCCTTTGTCGGCATAATCTTCGGCACTAAAATACAAATGATGGACACAAGCCTCAGCACTAATTTGCTTCTCGGTCACTGCCCCGGGTGCAAACAGCGCCAGCTCGTCGGCAGTGGTCAGATGCAGCACATGCAGCCGCGTCCCATGCCGCTTTGCCAACTCAACGGCCAGTGAAGATGAGCGCCAACAGGCCTTGGCGGAGCGAATCAGCGGATGGGCGCTCATCGGCACTTGGTCACCATAACGCGCATGAAACGCTGCTTCTTGCGCTTGGATTGTCGGCGTGTGCTCGCAATGGGTGGCGACCAGAATCGGCGCGTCGGCAAAGATGGCTTCTAACACCGCCGGATCATCCACCAACATATCGCCAGTCGATGCCCCCATGAACACCTTAATCCCACAGGCGCGACCAATTGGCAGACGGCGGATCGCCTCCAGATTGTGATGGCTGGCACCAAGATAGAAGCCAAAATTAGCTCGCGACACTGCGGCGGCGCGTTGATATTTAGCCTCTAGTTTATCCAAATCCAGAGTCGGTGGCACGGTT
>SKYD01000180.1 GCA_007128075.1 Thiorhodovibrio sp. | reverse complement strand
GGTTTGAGGGTCAGCAACCAATCGGCCGCACATTGGGTTTGCACCATCACCGATAACCGTCCGTAAATTTTGCGATTCGGTGCAGCAACCATGCGCTCGACGACCTCTTTTTGTAACAGCAAATGCAGATCGACCACGCAGGCGGCGGCGGCGAGAAAATGAAACAGCAGCGGCGTGGAAATGTTGTAGGGCAGATTGCCAACCAGTCGCAGCGGTTGCCCTGCCTCGGCTGCCAGTGCGCAATAATTGACTGTGAGCGCATCGGTCTGCAACAGCCGCAATGCCCCGATCTGACCTAGCTGGTCATGCAACGGGGCGATCAGATCGCGATCCAATTCAATCGCCGTCAGCGCCCCCGCCGCCTTGAGCAGGGTGCCGGTCAATGCCCCGCGTCCAGGTCCAATTTCCACCAATGCCTGCTCAGGACGCGGATCAATCCAGGCGCAGATGCGGGCAATCAGCGCTGGATCGTGAAGAAAATTTTGCCCAAAACGCTTGCGCGGCTGGTGTGTCATTGCACAATAAAGCCACTAAAAAACAGATCAAGGATCGCCTCATAGCCGGTGGCGTTGATCAGGGTGTCACGCACTGCCTCGCGCAATTGCTGGCGCAGGGTTTCGCGAGCTTCGTGAGTTTGCAAATCCTCGGGATTGCGCCCACCGAGCATGGTGACGATCTGATCACGGATCAGCGGCATGTTAAAATCAATCAACTGATGATTGACTTTGTCTTGTACCAGCAGCTCAATATCCACTCGCAAAAAGCGCGTCCGACGCGGGGTGTTAAGATTGACGGTGACCGGCTCTAAGGCAATATAGGCCGGATAGGTGATCTCTTGCGAACCGCGTGAGGCGGCGGCGGGCGGGAGTACCGTCACTAGCATCAACATCATGGTCAGCAGCCAAAGATATTTTTTCATCATTTTTTTACCTGTTGTGAGTCAATGGACATCAATCAATATCTCGAAGATTTACGCCGTCCGTTGCGGCTAGAGCTAGAACTCGGCGGACGGCATCTGCAATTTGACAGCACCTGGGGGCTGTTTTCGCCCCGCGAGATCGATGCCGGCACCCGGCTGTTGCTTGATCACATCGAGGTCGCCGCCAGCGATGATTGTCTTGATCTCGGCTGCGGCTATGGCGCGATTGGGCTGGCATTGGCGGCACTGGCTCCGCACGGCTCTACGCTGCTCGTGGATAAAGATTTTGTTGCCGTTGACTATGCCCAGCGCAATGCCCAGCACAATGGGCTAACCCATGCCCAGGCGCAGTTAAGCAACGGCTTTGAACACATTGATCCCGCCCGCCGTTTTGATATCATCGCCAGCAACATTCCGGCAAAAGTCGGCAAGGAATTGCTGACCCTGTTGCTCCACGATGCCCATGCTCGGCTGCGACCTGGTGGGCGGCTGTATGTGGTCACCATCAACGGTCTGCGCCAATTCATGCGCCGTTATTTGCAAGACATTTTCGGCAATTATACAAAATGCAAACAAGGGGCGCACTATACGGTCGCGCTGGCACAACGCGCCACCACTGATGATTAGCCAGGCGGCGACTTTAGCAACAACTCCTTGGCGGCATTGATGCTGGCGGCAAGATATGCCGAGCCACCGCGATCAGGGTGCAGTTTGCCAATCAACCGCCGATGGGCAGCACGAATCTCAGCGGCATTGGCCTGCGCAGTCAGCCCTAAAATCGCGCATGCCTCCTCACGACTGAGCGGCGGCGGTGCAGCCTGACGCGGCGATTCAGTGTGCTGTTGCTTGCTGCCCATCAATTGTCCAACCAACGTCCACAGGCTGATGAAATTCGCCAGCCGCAACACCACCACGGCAACGGCGGTCAGCGCGCCCAAAATCAGCGGCAACTGGCGCGTCAGCAACGCCAGCACCAGCAGCCCAATCCCGCCACCAAGCGCGAGTTTTTTTGATTTAGAAAGCTGCAACGCAGCACCCTGTCGCCGCCACCAGTAGATGGCAAACCACAAAGCAGCGATCAGTAACAAAACAGGGATGAGGCGAATCATGGTGTAATGCCTATTGCCAGTTGTTTGGTGACCCAATCCGCGCTAGACTTTACCATACTTTCCTTTTCTCTCAATTCAGTCATCTAAACACCGTATGTCACCATTCAAAGACCTAAAGAACAGCAACCCTAAAGAGACGCTCTATGAGCTGTCGTCATTAGCAATGGATGCCGCTGCCATCTCCAAGGATTTCCAGCATTATTATGCCTACACCTTTGGTCGGGATCGCGACTGTCGTTCCACCTATTATCCCTACAAAGCATTGGCGATTACTTTGCGTGATCGACTGATGGAGCGCTGGAAGCGCACCCGCCGCGCCCAAGAGCAGCTCGATTGTCGGCGTTCTTACTATCTGTCGCTGGAGTTTCTGATGGGGCGGACGATGAGCAACGCCCTGATTAATCTTGGTATCACCGAAGAGGTCCGCCAGGGGCTCTATGATCTCGGGCTGGAGCTAGAAGAACTGGAATCTGCTGAGATGGATGCCGGGCTGGGCAACGGCGGTCTGGGGCG
>SKYD01000283.1 GCA_007128075.1 Thiorhodovibrio sp. | reverse complement strand
TGACGGGCATCGGGGCGATAGTGGTCAAAAGAATGCACCTGGCTGGTGCGGGTGTTGTCCAGTGAGTAAATCAGCGAACGCACCCCGGCAGCATGTAACAACCGCTGAATCAGCCGCACCCCGTTGCCAATGCCATCCCCTGCCTGATAACTAGAGACAAATTGATGCACTGCCCGTGGGATCATGCCTGACACCGTTCGGTGATAAATGCATTCAGTGCTGGCAACAGCGTCTCGGCACGATAACGGGCAAGATTGCGCTCACCCGCCTCACAGAGCTGATCGCGCAAGGCTGGATTGGTGGCAAGCTCCACAGTCGCCGCCGCCAGCCACTCCGGGCGTTCGGCACCGAGCAACAGCCCACTTTCTCCCAGGGTTGCAGGAATATTGGAGGTGGCAAACGCCAACACCGGCAAGCGCATGCGTGCCGCCTCAATCAATGGCATACAAAAGCCCTCATGGGCACTGGCACACCAATACGCCAGCGCTTTTCTGTAAAGCCAATGCAGATGATTTTGCGCACACTTGCCCGCCCAGATCACTGAATCATAAAGCCCCAAGCTGATGCTATAGCGTCTAAGCGCGGCAACATAATCCTGACTAAAGGGAGCACCGGCAAGCACCAATTGAGGCTTGCGGGTATCGGGCCAAAGCTGGTGTAGCCACCACAGTGCCTCCAGCAACAGATGCGGGCGCTTGTTGGTCACCAGCCGTCCCACCGAGAGCAGCAGCGGGCGGGCTATATCCAGCCCCCAGCTTGGCGGCGGCGGGGCGGGTGGATCGCTGTCAAGCCGCTCTAAATCCACCAGCAACGGCAGGGTGAGCAGCGGGGCATAGCCGAGCGCGGCAAGCTCTTGGGCATTGTACGGCGAGAGTGCGATTGCGCCGACTGTGTGCTCCGCCCAGCGTGCCAACTGTTCGCGGCCTTTGACGACATAGCGTTGGAGTTGGCTGTGCGGGGCAAAAAAATGACTCGGGGTGATGTTGTGATAGACCAGAATTTTGCGCACGGCAACACGCTCGATCACCCAGTCCAAATCATGCCCCATGGAATGATGCACCAAGAGCAAATCGGGGGGCTGGGTCTTGAGTGCCTCAAGCGGCCGTACCTGCTCAGTCAGCGCTGGATCAATGCCATGAGCAAAAATCTGGCTGTGATAGCCTAGTTGAGTGAGCAACCGCTGCACAAACAACACAGAATTCGTCACGCCGTCGCCCCAAGCCGTTGTTGGAACAAACTGATGAATCGATAACACAGAAATTACGCTATTGAATCGAGTGCAGGCACCTGGGCACTGATTGCATAATCCTGCGCCCCATAAAATAATTGATTGCAGCGTGCAGCGGTGGCACTGGCATCGGGAATCTGCAACCCCTGAGGAATCGGGTTAATGCGGTGGATCTCAATCGCAGTGAAGCCATAATAATCAAGCATTAGCTCCAGCAGCTGTGGCGGCAGCGGCTGATGATGGGTCGGATCAAGATAAAAGCTGTGCGCGGCGGTGATGAGATTTTCTGGGTTGGGGGTTTCAAGCAACAACAAGCCACCCGGAACCAATACCCGCGCTGCCTGGGTGACCAGCTGTGCGAGTGCGGCAAAGGGCAGATGCTCAATGAGATGAAAGGCACTGATCAGGGCAACACTGGCAGCCGGACGCTGGCTAAGCCAGCTCAATGCCTCAGCATGAATCACCTGATGCCCGTCTTGCTGGCATTGGGCGATATGGTGCGGATTGAGCTCTAGCCCCAATGCCGCAATGCCCTCGGCGGCAAGCAAGGTCAGCCACTCGCCACGCCCACAGCCCAGATCCACCGCTGGCCACTGGCCACTGCGCAGTACGGCATTTTCCTTAATCATCGGCACATAATAACGCAGCCGCTGTACAATCTCGGCACAATCTCCGCGCAGCCGATCCGCCAGCGCGACCTCAAAGGCTGGATCGAGCGCGGGCATGTCCTCAGCCAGTAGTGGGCTGGCAGTCACTGCTGGCGGCTGCATCTGAGCCAGTCGATGCTTGAGCGCGCTGATCTGTTCAGCTTGACGCTGGATGCGATCCTCATGATCCTGGATGGTTTGTTGTTGCTTGCCGATGGTGGTCTGGTAATGTTGCTCAGACTGTTTGGCACGCTGGGCGTTGGTTTTTTCAAGCACTTCAAGCTGCTGGCGGTGCTCAGTATCAAACCGATACAGCTCATTGAGCATGGCATTGAGCTGCGCCCGCTGGCTGCCAAGCTGCGCCAGTGCAAACAGATTTTTGAATAATTTGCCGATCAGTCCTGGCTTGCGTACCAGCCAGTGTTTAAGCCGATGCAGCCGCAGTTGGCGATAGAGTGCTGGACAATGCGTCTGTGCCTCGGGAAAGCGACTTAGCCAGGCTAAAATCTGTCCCTTGTCTTCACCATCTCGTAACCGCCGCAGACTGTGATCGAACAACAGCGCGTCCTGAGAGCCAAGCAATGACCACAGTGCCTGGCGGACAAAATCCTCATCATGCCGGGCGGTGATCTGGGCGAGCGTGAGCTCCTGGGATGCCGCCGGCGT
>SKYD01000116.1 GCA_007128075.1 Thiorhodovibrio sp. | reverse complement strand
CAATCGCTGTTGCTCAATTTTCACTAGTGCCGGCGGTTGATCACAGTGATTTCAGTGCATAACGCGCCAGCGGAAAGGTCTCGGTAATCAGAATCACTGGCACCTGATCAATGATAATCCGATAGGTGCGAAACACGCTTGCGCTGTTGTGCTGATCTGATGCCGCAGTCACCAGACCTACCTTGAGCACTTCGCGATAGCTTTCCAAACCGCTGTCGCGAATCAACGCCCCGATGCCAATAACGCGATCAATCAGTCGCTGCCGAAAATCGCTGGGAATCAACTCAGTGCGGATGACCGAATAGGCTTCGGCATACTGATTGCCCGTGTCAGCTCCACATAGGCAGGCATGGCGTTCCAGCACCTGATCGTTGGGCTTTAGATCAATCCACGGTATTGCTTGTTGGGCACTGATAAAGGTTTGCGATTGGGTTTCGACCGTCACCGGCTCCCAAAAATAGGCCTCCAAAATTTTAGTCACTGTGCCATCAGTAACCAACAGAGCGCGCAAAAACGCAGGCAATTCGTGCATCGGATAGCGTTCACCGTTCGCTGCATAGATAAAACCGTTGCGTACAAAGCCTTGGCAACGAAAAGGGTTAAGTTCTGTTGCAGTCTGATCCTCAACCGCAGTATTCTTTTCCATGGGATTTCTGTTAATATCCGATTGTGGGAGCAAGCCGATGCTTGATCTCCCCAATGTTTTTAATCCAGTTGCCTTCTGGCACTTTAATCTTTAATTTGTGGAGCAATCACAATGAATGTATTCAAAACCGCAACTCTTTCTGTGACCGCAATTCTTGCTGTCGCGCTGTTGGGCGGTTGTGCAACCGATCAGGAAGCACGCGATATGGCGCAGGCAGCCATGAATTCCGCCAATTCGGCGCAAGCATGCTGCCAAGCCAACGAAGAGCGCATCAATCGCATGTATCAGAAAATCATGTCTAAATGATGCCATTGCGTTGAACCTTGCCTGCCACCGATGCGTCGGGGCAGGCCTTCTTGTGCGCTTTGCACTTTGCGTGCAGCCTCCCAGTCAATGACCACCCCCTCAAGCGCAATCCGCTGTCGAATGAGGTCCTCGATCACCTGCGCCTCATTATTTCCGTGAACCTCAAGATATAACTGATCACCCAGCCAGCCCACTTTGTAGGGCTGATCAACGATTGTCACCGTCGTGCCCACTGCCACCTGATCAAAAATGTGTTCGATATCTTCGGGAAACATCCGGGTGCAGCCACTGCTCACTGGCATCCCCACCCCCCAAGGCTTGTTGGTGCCATGAATCAGATAGCTAGGATTGCTCAGACGCAAGGCATGATTGCCCAAAGGATTTTCTGGTCCAGCGGGCACCACCGCCGGCAGCGTCACCCCGCGTTTGGCATATTCACGACGAATCGAGGCCGGCGGTGTCCAAGTGGGATTTTTAATCCGCTCGATGATCCGATAACGACCAACCGGGGTCTCCCAGCCCTCGCGGCCAATGCCGACGGCAAAGGTCTCGATCTCTTGCGGCGAATGAAAAAAATACAGCCGCTTTTCAGCAAGATTGAGCACCAGCCCGGAGCGCGGGGCATCAGGCAAAACGCGCTGTGCTGGAATTAACACCTGAGCATCCTGAGGCGGCACCCAAAGATCGACATTGGGATTGGCCTGCTGCATCTCATCAACGCCTACGCCATGATGGCGGCCAATATCAAGTAGCGTCTGGCGCGAATCCGCCCGCACATAAAATGGTGTCCCGATGACGCTATCGTTGGGATCAGCCAGGCGGTACACTTCCGCCTGCGCTGCTACGATCCCACCAATCAGCATCGCTAGCAATCCGCACCAACGGGCTGCTCGGGCTGATGTCAAAACTGCCACGACCATATTTTCACTCTCCATCAACATTTGTCTTTATTTGGTGATTTATCCAACGAAAGTGATAGAGTTTACCTTAAACGCGCGCCCGCCAACGCGCTTGGATGGTGGCGCGGCATCGTTTATTATGACCACTTTCATTGCTACGGATTTTTTTCAATGACCGACACCCTTCGTATCGCAACCCGCAAATCCCCCTTGGCGATGTGGCAGGCCGAGCATGTCGCCGCCGCTTTGCGCCATCATCATCCAGGTCTTAACATCGAGATCATTGGCATGACCACCCGTGGTGACAAGCTGCTTGATGCACCGCTGGCCAAGGTCGGCGGCAAGGGGCTGTTTGTCAAAGAGCTTGAACAGGGCATGCTCGCCAATGAGGCCGATATTGCTGTGCATTCGATGAAAGATGTGCCGGTGGACTTCCCTGCTGGGCTGCATCTGGCGGTGATTTTAGAGCGCGAGGATCCACTCGATGCTCTGGTCTCCAACCACTACGACCAAATTGACGATCTGCCGCAAGGTGCCTGCGTCGGCACCTCCAGTCTGCGTCGTGAATGCCAGCTTGCCGCCCGTCGTCCTGATCTACGCATTGAGCCGCTACGGGGCAATGTCAACACCCGCTTAGCCAAGCTCGACGCTGGCGACTATGATGCGATTATTCTTGCCGCCGCTGGGCTGATTCGGCTGGGCTTTAGTGAGCGCATCCGCGCCCGCATCCCCGTCGAGCAGAGTCTCCCCGCCATTGGGCAGGGCGCGATTGGGATTGAATGTCGCAGCAATGATCCACGCATAAATGATCTAATTGCCCCGCTGCATCATCAGCCAACAGCCGAGCGGGTGCTTGCCGAGCGGGCGATGAATGCTCGGCTCAACGGCGGCTGTCAGGTGCCGATTGCCGGCCATGCCGTGCATGAAGCGCAGTTGATCTATCTGCGCGGTCTGGTTGGCTCGCCCGATGGCACCACCATCCTGCGTGCCGAACAACGCGCCACCCCCGATCAGGCACAGGCGATGGGCCAGGCACTTGCTGAGGATCTCCTCGCCCAGGGCGCGGGTGAGATTTTACAAGCACTGAGTGCGCATTAACAGTCAACTGTGTTAAGCTCATGAATGACTCTGTAACCCATTCTCTTCCTTGCACACTCACTGGTCAGCAGGTGTTGGTGACTCGCCCGCGCGCCCAAGCCGAGGTGTTGTGTGACCTGATTCGTGCTGCGGGCGGAGAGCCAATCCTGTTTCCGACGGTGGAAATTCAGCCACCGCACGATGCTGAGGCAGCACGCGCCGCGCTTGCCCAATCTTGGGACATCTTCATTTTTGTCAGCCGCAACGCAGTCAAGCAGGCACTGGAGTTATCGCCAAGCGGTCAACTGCCTGCTGGTCAGACAGCGGCAGTGGGGGCGGCGACCGCTGCCGCTCTCACTGAGATCGGGCGCGCTCCCAACTTGGTTCCCAATCAACATTTTGATAGCGAAGGTCTGCTCGCACTGCCGGATCTCCAGCAGGTGCGTGGTCAGCGGATTTTGATTGTACGCGGTGAAGGCGGGCGTGGACTGCTCAACGAGACACTGCGCCAACGCGGAGCCACGGTTGCCTATGCAGAGGTCTATCGCCGCGCCCTGCCGCAGCTTGATGCCGCCCCGCTCATGACCACCTGGCGCCCAACGCTGAATCTGCTCACTGCCACCAGTAATGAGGTGCTCAATAATCTGTATCAACTGATACCCGACGAACATCGCGGCTGGTTTCTGAACCTGCCACTGGCGGTATTTAGCGAACGCGGCGCCGCCACTGCGATGCAACTGGGCTTTCGCACCGTGGCAGTGGCGCGAGAATCCAGCGATCCAGCGTTGCTTGACGCACTGTGTCGGCTGCTGTTTCAACAACAACACGATAGTCGCTGAGGGAACGCGGGCGGGGCAGCATCGCGCCCGCCGCCGCGCTACTTTTGTCGTTGAAAACTAATGCACGCGAGTGACGGGCATCATATCGATGTCGCAATTGCCGCCCACAGTGACGCTGCGTATTTGCTCTGGGTCGCTGCACGATTCGCCGCGATCTTTAATCCGGCAATTAAGCGCCAGTGGTTTGCCTGCATTGAGCCAGTTAGGAAAGGTGCGATAGCGGCCAATGGGATCAAAACGGCAGCTTGATGACACTCCGTAAGGACTGCACCCACTGCTGCTGGTTCTTAGGGTGACTTTGCGCCCGTCGAGCACGAAGCCTGGATAGAGGTCGAGAATGCGGATGTGATCGGCTTGCTCTTGGGCATCAAAGCGAAACTGCCGGAAGCGATAGCCATTGCCCACTTTGTCATCAACCTTAACACGGGTGTTGGCTATCAGCGCGAACTGGCCATCTTTTTCTGCCACCGCACCGGTGATAAATTCCACCCGATCCTCTTGCGGAAAACATGGCCGCATCGCTGGCGGATGGTAGTAATGCCGCAAGGCGACCACATCAGCAAGATTGGTGTCAGGAAACACGCGCTTTAGATCCGCATCGGTGCCATAGAGAATCGCCTCGGCATCGGGAACGCTTTGGGTGTAGATCGCCTGCAAGCGATTGTGGTGTGATTCGCTGGCAAGATCGGTGCGCAAATAACAGGTGGTCAGCCCTGAGATCTGGGTGAGATAGGCATCCCAGATGTTGTATTGCGATGGATCAGACGATGCCCCTTGAAAATCACCGGGGAAGCGGCAGCCTTGACGCGGCAAACACTGCCCAACGGCGCGGTTGCGTATCGACAACACCACCACATTGCGCTCACAGGCACCATAGGCACTGCAACCGCGCCCCAGATGGCCTTCGTAGAGTGTGGTGCGCATGGTGTAATCAAGATGTTTGGAGCGCGCCAGCTCGGTGAGCTCCGCGCCCTGGGCGGTGGCCTCGGCGATAAAGTTATCCCAGGCGCGGCTAAGTGCCTCGCGCCGACCTGTTAGCGAACGATTGGCGGTCGCACAGTGTTCGCTGTTGTGAAATCGCCGCACCCAAGCATCGAGCGTGCTGGTGGCTGCCGCCGCTGCTGCCTCGGCATCCCCTTGCCCTGGCGGGTTAAATATTGGGGCTTTGTTGAGAACATGCAGGTTGCGGACATTGATCACATGCTGAACATCAGCCGCACAATGGTGATTGTCCACTTTGAGTTCGCGCTGGGCGGCAAAGGCCTGGCGAAACCGCTCGGTGGCACCCTCGCCTGGATTGGCAGAATCGACCACAATCTCAAACCCAACATAGGGGGTGCCAGAATCATCAGTTAATGCGCGTCCATTGCGCACCACCACACAGGGGATCACCGAGGTGCCCTGGGTGAGATGTCCGGCGACATCACCTAGCTCCCCCTGGGGGCTGATGCGGTGATAGGGCATCCGCAACGGGCCATTGAATTGATAGAGCGTCATTACCGGCGTGGCGGGAATGGCGGCGAGGGTTGGCATGGCGAGGCTGAGCATGAAGCCGCCAACCATAAAAGGAAACAAACGCTGATACATGGTGCTGCAAGTCACTTGACAATGAAAAACAATAAGTCTAGCGACCGCAGCGGGCAAGATGCAACCTAGGCGATCAGATCGGCGCCAACGATTGTTTCGCGCCGATCTGATACCAAACCTGCCATCAGGCCGCGCTCGATTCGAGTTCGAGTTCCAGCCGCAGCTTTTTCATGGCACTTTTCTCAATCTGGCGAATGCGTTCAGCCGATACCCCAAACTGTTGCGCCAGCTCGTTTAAGGTTTGTTTTTTATCCACCAGCCAACGCTGTTCTAAAATCGCCTTGCTGCGCTCATCCAGGGCGTTGACCGCTGCCAACAGCCGCTCGCGCTGATAAAGGTCGCTGTCTTGTTGCTCAAGGGCGTGCGATGGCTCCATGCGAAAATCAGCCAGATAGGACGCAGGCGCGGCTACATTGTCATCATCCTCGTCATCGTAGCCATCGAATGACATGTCATAATTCGACAGTCGCGATTCCATCTCCAGCACCGTCTCGGGCTTGACCCCCAGATCAGCGGCAACATCTTCGACCTCTTGGCGGGTGAACCAGCCAAGGCGTTTTTTGGAGCTGCGCAGATTAAAAAACAGCTTGCGTTGGGCTTTGGTGGTGGCCACTTTCACGATGCGCCAGTTTCTTAGAATATATTCATGAATTTCAGCGCGAATCCAGTGTACAGCAAAAGACACCAACCGCACCCCGATGTCCGGCTCAAAACGGCGCACCGCTTTCATCAGCCCAACGCTGCCTTCTTGAATCAGATCCGGCAGCGGCAATCCGTAGCCCATGTAGCCGCGGGCAATGCGAATGACAAAGCGCAGATGCGAGACCACCAACTGCCGAGCGGCCTCCATGTCACCTTGATCGCGCAGCCGAATAGCCAGCGACTGCTCCTGCTCCAGGGTGAGCAATGGAACCTGATAGGCACTATTGATATAAGCATCAATGGTGCCAGTTGCTAACGAAGTATTCAATGCAAGGTCTTTGTTCATGGCGACAATACCCTAGTAAAATAATCAGGCTTTAAGTCTAGCACCAGCGAATGGTGATTGACAACCATTTTTTTGAAAATTTCCCTGATCGCGCTCTCAACTATCATTGTTCAATCGTCGAAAAATCGTTATTGTTGTTAGCAGCAGCGACACGCTCCCCCACTTTATTCTGTGTAAAGATTTGAATTGTTATGGTGCTTGATCAGCAAACCACATCCCCGGCGCAAACCGCGCCCCTAATGCGCGAAGAAGGGATCATTGTCACTGACCGCCAGGGGGCATTGCTGTTTTGTAATGCCGCTGCGCGGGCGTTATTTGATGGTGATCCGCCGCCAGATTTGTGTGATTGGCCGCAGCGTTTAGGGCTGAGTTCACCGCCTGACTGCGATCCGGCAGATCGCAGTTGGATTTTGCAGGCCTTCAATGCCGAGCAGCGGCTGGAAGGCACGCTTGCCAAAGCCCAGGCGCCCGACCATGAGCCAACCCTGCTCAAATTGCATCTGGTGCCGCAGTGCTTGTTCGATACCAACCAAGAGCCCACTGGATTGTTGTTGCGGCTGTTGCCGCAGCACACCCCCGCGCCAGCCCGCTCGGTGACCGCCACCGCATCGCTGCCAGAGTCAGCCACTGCTCGGCTGTTTATTCAGGCGGTGGAGCAGATGAGCAGTGGGCTGGTGATTGCCGATGCCCGCGAGCCGAATCTGCCGATGATCTATGTCAATCGTGCTTTTCTTGACATGACCGGCTATGAAGAGGATGAGGTCATCGGTCGCAACTGTCGTTTTTTGCAAGGGGACTACACCGACAAATCCGCGCTCACCACCATGCGCAAGGCGTTGCGTGAACAAACCGCGGTTGATGTCGTGCTCCGCAATCAGCGCAAAGACGGCAACCTGTTTTGGAACCATGTGCGGATTACTCCGATTTACGATGAGCAGGGCGTGGTGAGCCATTTTGCGGGGGTTCAGCAGGATGTGTCGTCGATTGTTGCAGTACAAGAAGAGCTGCGTGCCGAGCGTGATTTTGTGCGCATGGCGCTGGAATCCATCCCCAGTTTGTTTTTTATGGTCACTGAACATGGCGCGCTGCTGGCGTATAACGGCAAAGTCTGTGAGACCAGTGGTTATCCAGCCGATGATCTGCGGCACATGACCCTGCTGGATTTCTTTTCTGGTGAAGGACGGCACCGCGCCCATGAGCTGTTGACTGCTGGTTTTCAGAGCAGCGAGCCAGTGGCGGCCGAGCTGATGCTGGTCACCCAAGCAGGGGCGCGGATTCCGATCTATATCCAGGCGGTGCGGCGGCAGTATCAGGGGCGCAAGGTGCTGATTGCCAGCGGGCAGGATGTCAGCGAATATCGCAATCTGCTCGAATCATTGCAACTCAATCAGGAACGCCTCAGCCGCAGTCAGGCATTTGCCAATATCGGGCTGTGGGACTGGAATCTGCTGACCAATGATGTCTATTGGTCAGATTGGGTGCCCGAGCTGTTAGGGGTGGCTGAGTCCAAGCTCAGTTTCAACTTCAACAATCTATTCAGCGCGGTGCATCCGCTCGATCGGCTGCGGCTAGAACAGTCGCTTGAACGCTGCGCCCAGGGCAAGGAAGTCTGCGATAATGAATTTCGGGTACAACTGCCTGATGGCTCGCTGCGCTGGATGCTGGCGCGTGCCAATGTCATCTATGATCGCAAAAACCGTCCTACGCGGATGCTCGGTGTAGTTCAAGACATTACCGCGCTGAAACATGCTGAATTTATTGAAAAAAGTGCGCGCTTACAGATTCAATCAATCATCGATTCGCTCCATTCGCTGATTTGTGTGGTCGATGAAAGCGGCGTGCTGCATTCGGTCAATCGGCAATGGAAACAAACCGCCGCCAAGCTCGATCAGCAGTTGGCAACCCTGGCACCCGGTGGCGATTATCTCAAGCTGTGCGACATTCTTGGCGAACAGGGGCGGGCTGATATGCAGCGACTGGCGCAAGGTGTTCGCGCTGTGTTGTCGGGGGCGGTTCAAAGCCACGAAACCGAAATCGGCCCCAATCACCCCAGCTCCAAAGATATTTATCTGGTGCGCATCACCCCACTGGCAGGTGCCAGCGAAGAACATCCTCAAGTTGTCATTAATCATGTCGATATTACTACAACGCGCCGCATCGAAGAGGATCTGCGCCGCGCCAAAGATGAGGCGGAGCGCGCCAGTCAAGCAAAATCTGAATTTTTATCGTCGATGAGCCACGAGCTGCGCACCCCGATGAATGCGGTGCTCGGCTTTGCCCAGGTGCTCGAACATGAGGATGATCTAACCGACGATCAGCGCGAAAGCGTCGAAGAAATTCTGCGGGCGGGCAAACATCTGCTGGAATTGATCAACGAAGTGTTGGATTTGGCGCGGATTGAGTCGGGAAAAATTGAGCTTGAGCTGCAAACAGTGGCGCTCAACGAGGTGGTGAGTGAGATTTTTTCATTGATCGCGCCCTTAGCGCAGCAGCACCAGATTACAGTCAAGCGTCAGTTGATGACCGATTTGGCAGTGTGTGCGGATCGGGTGCGGCTCAAGCAGGTGCTGATTAACTTGTTATCGAATGCCATCAAATACAATCAGGATCAGGGGACAGTCTCGATTGAGGCCGCCCATGCTGTTGAGGATGCCGAGTCCATCACGATCTCGGTCGTCGATACTGGTCACGGCATTCCACCAGATCAGATTGATGGATTGTTTGAACCCTTTGCGCGGCTGAGCCGTGATGAAAGCCAAGAAGGCACTGGCATTGGATTGGCAGTGTGTCGGCGACTGGTGCAAGCGATGGGCGGGAGTATTGCCGCTGTCAGTGAACTGGGTGTTGGCAGTCGTTTTACCATCATTCTGCCCGCTGCCAAGCTTGATGCAGTGCCATTGCCAGCATCGGTTGAGGTCAGCAGCCAAGCGGCTTATGCCATTGCCGATGCCGCGCCGATCACTGTGCTACAGATCGAGGACAATCCCGCCAATCTCAAGCTCATGCAGCGGGTGTTGGCGAAGCGTCCCGAGATTCAGTTGCTTAGCGCCCACAGTGCCTCGTTGGGGCTAGAGCTGATTGCAAGTCATCTGCCAGATTTGATTTTATTGGATATTAATATGCCGGGGATGGATGGTTATGCCACGCTGGAGGTGTTGCGTGCCAACCCCAAGACCGCGACCATTCCAGTCATTGCGCTCACTGCCAATGCCACTGCGCGCGATATTGAACGCGGACTGGCAGCGGGGTTTGATGCTTATTTGACCAAACCTTTGAATATTGTCCAATTCAATGAAACGATTCGTCGCCTGTTGGACAATCATGCAGCACGATACGCTGTTTAAGCGTTCACAAGATTCTATCATTTGCTCACCAATAGAGACACTATGAAAACCAGCACTTGGTGCATTCTCGCACCGGTATTTAATGACCAAGGTCGCCTAGCGGGATATTGGCTCGACTACGCGCTTGACCCATCGCAAGCAGGCACCTTTTGGAAACATCTCACCGAACGGCTGGCACCGCTCGCCGTTGATTGGCTGTTTGTGATGACATCGCCGACCACCCCGCCGCTGCCAGCACTGTCCAAGCAT
>SKYD01000110.1 GCA_007128075.1 Thiorhodovibrio sp. | reverse complement strand
TTGTAGTGGTGACATGAAGCTGATGCGTCACTGTCGCCAATGTCGCGCTGATGCCATTGGGCTGCTTGGCGAGGATCGGCGCGACGAGTTTACGCTTGATAAGATTGCCGACCTTGAGATTGATTATCAGGCGGCAATGCAGCGCCGAATCGAGGCGCGTGCTGAGATTGAGACCCAACGCAAGGCCGCCCAAAGCCCACGGCGTTCTGCGGTTGTCTCGCTGATGCCGCTGCCGACCAAAAAAGTTGCACCCCGTGTGCCGACGGCTGAGGTGTTGCGGGTTGCGGTTGCCACCCGTAGCGGCGAGCGCATTGATGAGCATTTTGGTCAAGCGGTGACCTTCACCGTCTATGATGTTGATGCAAATGGTGTGCGAGAGATCGAGCAGCGTTGGGTCGAGCCTTACTGCGACGGCCCAGAACATTGCGCCAGTGGTGATGAGACGCTGCAACACACCCTAGAGCTGTTGGCTGATTGCCAGATGGTGCTCTGTTCACGCATCGGCTTTGCGCCTTGGCAGCGGCTGGAGGCGGCGGGGATTCTCCCCAATGGCGAATATGCCATGGCACCGATTGCAACCGCCTTGGCAGCCGTCTATCGCGAGCAGCCTACGCGGCGGTTGTCAGCGCCCTTGGCGCAATCGGCCTGATCACATCAGGCAAGCGTCAAACAGATGTAACAATTCACTGATCTTCTTTTCACTCAATGGAGTATTGCTTTCATGGCATTGGTGACTTTTTCAAATCCCGAATACAAGGATAAAACTGTGTATGCTGTCGCCGGCAGCCATACCGAAACTCTGCTCAAACTCGCCAAGGACAATAAAATCCCGGTGCAGTTTGACTGTCAGGACGGCGAATGTGGTCACTGTTTGGTGCGCGTCACCAGCGTTGACAAAAAAAAGGCGCGAATGGGCTATTTTCTGACCGACAAAGAGCAAAATGTGCTCAAACAACTCGGTAAGCTCAGCCAAGATCAGATTGATCAACTGCATGTCGAGGATATGCCCAGCGAATGGCGACTTGCCTGTCAGATGATCGTCCGCGATGAAGATGTTTTAGTGGAATACTAAAATGGCGCTTGCCGTCCGCGCTGGGGGCGAGGCGATTGGGCTTGCCGATGGCAATGATCGGTATGCGCGGCTGATGGCACATGCGGCTGGCTGGTCTAATGACCATGTTTTTGCCTGTATGATCAGCAGCTTGTGTGCAGGCGAAGGCGCATTGCCCGATTGGCTTGGCTTACAGCCGGCGGCATTTCATTGTTTGCTCGACTACCATTTCTCGGGGCTTGATTTGGGGCATGCGCCCCAGATTGGGCGACAGGTGGCAAGATCGCGTCAGCATGAGCTCAATGAACTAGTTGATCTGATGCTGATGGATAAAGCTGGCGATTCGCCTTCTGAGGTATGGATGGCGCATACTGTCGCTGCTGGCTGCATGGGCGCTGATCATCTGTTGAGCGCACGCCTTGATGTCCGACCGACGCCATCCCTGGCTTACGGTCGTTCATCATGTTTCAGGCGTCACAGCCTGGAATGCTCAACCAGCTTTAGCCCTTCACGGGGCTATGTTATGAGTGAATGTATAGGTACTTTGGGGTGCTTCACCAGCCCCGAACTCTACGGTGGACTGTTAAACAGCACAGAGCGCGGCACTGGGCGGTGCGGTTCACATGAAACCACTCAATAACATTGGCGAGGTGACCTTGACTTTTAAATTTAGTGGTGTAAACCAATGAATACAGTGTTTGTTTTGAGTAATACCAAAAAACCGTTGATGCCAACCCGCCCGGCACGGGCGCGGCGGCTGTTACGGGACAAAAAAGCGGCGGTGTATCGGATGTATCCGTTCACCATCATCCTAAAAGACCGTGCGGATGGTGAAACACAGCCCATCGAAGCCAAGTTTGATCCTGGATCAAAGACCACTGGCATCGCCTTGGTGGCTGAATTTCCCCAACAGGGTCGCGTGGTGTTGTGGGCAGCAAATCTTAACCATCGCGGTGACAGCATCCGCAAGCGGTTAGCGGATCGGCGTGCAATTCGACGCAATCGACGCAACCGTAAAACCCGCTATCGACAAGCGCGTTTTGACAACCGTTGTCGTGCTGATGGTTGGCTGCCGCCATCGCTACAAAGCCGCGTCGATAATGTCAAGAACTGGCTGCAGAAAATCATTAATCGCGCACCGATTGTAACCGTTGCTGTCGAAACAGCCCGTTTTGATACCCAAGCATTGCAAAATCCTGAAATCAGTGGTGTTGAGTATCAACAAGGCGAACTGGCAGGCTACGAACTGCGCGAATATCTGCTGGAAAAGTGGAACCGCACCTGTGCTTATTGTGGCGCACAGCATGTTCCGCTGGAAATTGAGCACATTATCTCGCGCTCGAAAGGTGGATCAAATCGTGTTAGCAATTTGACATTAGCCTGTCGCGACTGCAATCAAAAGAAGGGCAATCAGCCGCTTGAAGTGTTTTTGGCGCATGATCCCAAGCGATTGGCGAGGATTAAAGCCCACGCCAAAGCACCGCTGAAAGATGCGGCTG
>SKYD01000139.1 GCA_007128075.1 Thiorhodovibrio sp. | reverse complement strand
TTCTCGACGAGGCGGCGGTGTTGGTTGAATCTGGGGTGCGCGAGCTGCTGATCGTTGCCCAAGACACCAGCGCCTATGGTCTTGATCAGCGTTATCGGCTGGATTTTTGGCGCAATCAGCCGCTGCGCACCGACATCACAACGCTGGCGCGACGCTTAGGCGAACTGCCGGCTTGGATTCGGCTGCATTATCTCTACCCCTATCCACAGCTTGACCAACTGATTGAGCTAATGGCCGATGAGCTGATCGTCCCCTATTTGGATATGCCGCTGCAGCACAGCAGCCCGGACATTCTCAACGCCATGCGCCGCCCCGCGGCAAGCGAAGCGGTATTGGAGCGGCTGACCGCCTGGCGCCAGCGTTGTCCACAGTTAACTGTGCGCAGCACCTTCATGGTCGGCTTTCCTGGCGAAACCGAGGCTGATTTTGAACATCTGCTGGCGTTTCTGGAGGCGGCGCAGCTTGATCGCGTCGGCTGTTTTACTTATTCAGCGGTGGCGGGGGCGGCCGCTAATGCCTTGGCGCACCCGGTGCCAGAATCGATTAAAGCCGAGCGTTTAGAACGCTTGATGCTCACCCAGGCGGCGATTTCACGCGCCAAACTCGCCACCCATGTCGGCCAAACTCTGACGGTGTTGGTTGAGGATGTGGACGATGATCGCTGCCTTGCCCGTAGCTATGCCGATGCCCCAGAAGTTGATGGCACCGTGATCATTCCGGGTGCCTGGGATGCCCAGCCGGGGGATTTCATTGCCGTGCGCATCACTGACAGTGCCGAGCACGATTTGATTGGAGAACCAATCAGTGATTGAACAGGCGCCACGCATTTTATTGGTTGACAATGGCTCGCGCCGTGCTGAAGCGACCCACAATTTGCGGCGGATTGCGGCTGCCTTGGCAGCGGTCAGTGGACAGCCGATTGTGCCAGTGTCATTGCTGCATTCAGATCAAATTCCCGCCGCCGCGCTCGATGGCCAGCCAGCGCACATTTTAGCCACGGAGCTTGAGCATGGATTGGCACAAGGAGTGCGCAACTGGTGCTTGATTCCGCTATTTTTTGGGCTAAGTCGGGCTTTGACCGATCATATTCCCCAAATTTGCGCCGGCTTACGCGCTCGCTTTGGTGCATTTCGTTGTGTGATGGCCGATCCATTATGCCCGTTGCCCGAAGGTGAGCCACGGTTGGTGACCATTCTTGCCGACCAAGTCTCGCAAGTCATCCCCCCAAACGAGCCGTTGCCAACACAGATTATCCTGGTTGATCATGGCTCGCCGCTGGCGCGGGTGAGTGCGGTGCGTCATTGGCTGGCGCAGCGTTTGGCAGTCCGTGGGCTGCTGCCAGCGCCGGTTAGTGAGGCAGTGATGGAACGCCGCCCGGGCGCACAATATGATTTTAATGGTGCGTTGCTGACGACAGTGCTCGATCAGCAAGCCGTCCGCCAGCCTGAGCAAACGCTGGTATTGGCAATGCTGTTTTTAGGCGCAGGCCGTCATGCTGGTGCAGGTGGCGACATCACCACAATTTGTAATCAAGCAATGACCCGCCATCCAGGACTTAGTGTGCGCATCGCGCCGTTGGTCGGCGAGCATCCGCTGCTTATTGAAATACTTGCTGATCGGGTCAGGGCTCAGGTGCAATAGTCAGATATTTACGCCTTACAACCATAGGATAGGTTAGATGCCTGATTTACAATGGAATAAACACAGTTGGGATGGGAGCTATGACTGGCAGGGACATGGCGAGGAATGGAGCAAGGCTTGGGGTAGTAGCGAGGCGCAATGGTTTGGGTCACTGTATCCACGGCTGCACCGGTTTTTGCCCGTTGAACGGCTGTTAGAGATTGGACCTGGCTATGGGCGCTGGACGCACTATCTGTTGCATTATGTTAAGGATCAGTATTATGGCATTGATCTTTCGATGCAGTGCATTGATGCTTGTCGCCAGCGCTTTGCCGATCATCCACAAACGCGATTTGAACACAATGATGGCGTAAGTCTCGTTGCGGCTCCTGATGGGGTGTTTGATCTGGTGTTTTCATTTGATTCTTTGGTTCATGCCGAAATCGATGTTCATCAACACTATGTGCCGCAAATTTTGGCAAAATTAACGACGCATGGAGTGGCATTTATTCATCATTCCAACTGGCGTGATGCGCCGAGTTCTCCCAACAGACATTGCCGAGCAGAAAGTGTCAGTGCCCAAGCCTATGCCCATCTGGTAGAAACCCATGGTGGGCGGGTGCTGGTGCAGGAGCGGCTCATCTGGGGTAAAAAAACCACAGAATTGGTGGATGCGTTTACACTATTTTGTCGTGCGGACTCTCCACGCCACAGCACCACAGTGATTATTGACAACCCTGATTTTATGCGCGAGGCCGAAGCGATTCGCCACACCCATCAGCCCTACTGTCTTCAACCCTAACTGTTGCAAATTATTATGGCGTATATCCGACTTGATCAGGTGCATGTTAGCTTTCCACTCTACGATGTCACTGGGCGTTCGCTTAAAAAACACCTGATGGGGGTGCGGACTGGCGGGGTCATCGCACACGGTGGCTGCACCATGGTTCAAGCCCTCAATGGGGTGAGTTTCACTGTCAACCATGGCGACCGTTTGGCGTTAGTCGGCCATAATGGTGCGGGAAAAACCACCTTATTGCGGGTGCTTGCTGGCATTTATGAGCCAGCGTATGGCAGCGTCAAGGTCGAGGGGACCATCGCCCCGCTGTTTGATATCAGCTTAGGAATGGAGATGGAGGCCACTGGCTATGACAACATCCTGTTGCGGGGGCTGTATCTAGGATTAAGCAAGCACGAGATTCGCCAACGCGCCCCTGAGATTGCTGAGTTTACTGAACTGGGCGAGTTTTTGAATTTGCCGCTACGCACTTATTCGCTGGGGATGCGGATGCGCCTTGGCTTTGCAGTCTCCACCGCCATTGAGCCAGATGTGCTTTTGCTTGATGAGGGACTGAGTGCCGGTGATGCGTCATTTATGGCAAAAGCCAATGCCCGCCTCAAAGAATTTTGGGACAAAGCGGCGATTATTGTCTTAGCCTCGCACTCGGAGTGGTTGATGCGCGAAGTCTGTGATAAAGCGATTTTGATTGAACACGGTCAAGTGCAATACTTTGGCTCAGTCGATGAGGTACTGGCGGTGTATCAGCAACCAGCCGCTGTGCTCGGCTAGGATGCTTTGATAAAACCACCGCGCTGCCAACACTGCTCAACGCCCTATCAATCGTCCTCAATTTTTCATCAAATCGTCATCGAACGGCAATAAAACATTGCTAGGCTGTCGCCATCAACTTACATTGCTATTTTTGGAACGCTCGGTCTTCATCGGGAATCTGATCGTTATGACAGCAATCAATCGCCGCCACCCGCTACAGATTGCGGTGGTCACTGAGACCTATCCGCCAGAGATTAACGGCGTTGCTCACACCATGCGTCATCTAGTGCAGGGATTGCGGGCGCGAGGACATCAGGTGCTGGTGGTGCGTCCACGCCAAGCGCATGAAACTCATTCGTCCACATTCGAGATGCTGGTGCCTGGAGTGCCGATTCCAGGCTATCGCAGTCTGCGCTTTGGGCTGCCAGTCGCCTCACGATTGCGTAAAAAGTGGGCGAAGTGGCGACCTGATGTGCTTTATATTGCCACCCAAGGTCCTTTGGGTCATGCTGCATTGTACGCCGCCTGCGGTCTAGGTATTCCAGCCGCCACTGGTTTTCATACTCAGTTTCATCATTATAGCCGCTATTATGGCTGTGGCTGGCTCAATCAACTGATTATGCACGGCTTGAAGCGGTTTCATAACCGCTCGGCGGCGACTTTGGTGCCGACCATGGCTTTGCAACGCCAGCTCGAACAGCAAGGATTTGCTCATCTTGAGCTATTTACTCGCGGTGTTGATACCACGCTGTTCTCACCAGTGCATCGCTCCGCCAGGCTGCGTCAACACTGGGGCTGCGATCAACACAGCTTGGTGGTGCTCTATGTCGGGCGGCTGGCAGCGGAGAAAAATATCGATCTGGTCTTTCAAAGTTTTGCCGCGATTGCCGCGCACCAGCCCAGCAGCCGCTTGGTGGTGGTGGGTGATGGACCAGAACGCGCACGGCTTGAGCGTCTGTATCCCGATGCGATCTTTGCCGGTGCTAAGATCGGTGCCGCCCTTGCCGCGCACTATGCCTCAGCAGATGTGTTTTTATTTCCTAGTTGCACCGAGACCTTTGGCAATGTGGTTCCCGAGGCAATGGCGAGCGGTCTGCCAGTGGTGGCTTTTGATGATGCCGCTGCCCGCGAACTGATTGTGAACCGCTGCAACGGTTTTAAAGTTCCGCTGTCTGACACAACGGGCTATAGTACGCTAGCGGGGGCGGTGGCTCTTGATCGGGCACAGTTAACCGCCGCTGGTCAGGCGGCGCGTGCCACCGCCGAAACCTTGAGCTGGGATCGTGTTATTGCCTTGCTTGAACAACGGTTGCTTGCTTTGATCCATCGATATCCACATGCGGGGAACGCCCATGAAAGCCTGGCTGCACTTATTAAATGAACTTGAAACCCCCTTCTGTCGGCTGTGGAGCCACCGCTCCAGCCAGCGGCGATATCTCTCGCGCAGCTTCGCGGTCATCAGCCGTCTCGGTGATGGCGTGTTTTGGTACATGCTGATGGCAGCGATGGTGGTATTTGATGGCTTAGATGGCATGTTGGCAACAGCACACATGATCATCACTGGCGGGCTGAGTTTTGGCTTCTACAAAGCACTTAAAGGCACCACTAGGCGCGAGCGTCCGTGTAATTATGCTTTAGATATCAATGCCATTGTCGCCCCGCTGGATCGCTACAGCTTCCCTTCGGGACATACCTTACACGCGGTTGCCTTTACCTATATCGCCCTGCATTATTATCCACAACTGGCGTGGCTGTTGATTCCGCTCACCCTGCTGATCGCGCTATCACGGGTGATTTTAGGACTGCATTATCCCAGTGATGTGATCTTCGCCACCATCATCGGCTTTGGTCTAGGCTACAGCAGTATTTTGATTCTAGGCTAGACCGCTAAAACAATCAGCTGCCAGCCGCGCTTCCATCCGTCCGGCGAACAGCCGCATATCGGCATCGATCATCTGCCAGCACGCGGGGCTAATTCGCTGTTGCTGGCCAATGATGGCGGTGGTCATCACGATGTTGCTCTGGTGCAGGGCAATGTCGATTTTTAGCTGTACTGGCTCTTGTTGCTGTTGGGGGTAGAGATCAATTTGCAGCTCGACCCATTGCGTTGCCAAGCGCGGGGTGCGGGTATCGACGCGCTCTAGAGTACAATCTGGATTTTGGCAACGCTGGCGCAGTGCAAAGGACAGCTCGCGATCCACAAACACGCAGATTGCGCGCTCGATGGCCTCCAGCCGCCGCTGGGTGGATCGCACTCGCTTTGGATAGGGTCGCTGATCGCGGAGTTGCTTGAGCACCACGCGGCGCACCCGATCAAAACTTTTGGGCAGCGCCCCGCTGTGAAAGCCGCGCATCAGCAAGCGGCGCATGGTCTCGCCATGATCGCCAATCACCGCTGGCTCGATTATTAACTCCTGTGCTGAATCATCGAAATTGCGCAATGCCACCGCGTGATTGGCTTCATATAGTTTCCAATTTTCCTTAAATTCCCACACCAAAAAGCCAAATAGCCCTGGCAGCATCACCACAGTAAGCGTAACCAGTGGATAACCGATCCATTTAGGCAGCAACGAATGGGTGATGGCCAAGAAAAACGCAGTGATGGCTGGCAAAAACGGCAGCATGATCTTGTGTCCGATGGTGACAATCGGAAAGTGCTTCACAGGATTGACCTGTGGCTCAATCAGCACGGTGATATAAAACTGAATCAGGGTCTCAAAAAAGTGCCACAACGGCGCGGCAATCACCTTGAGCAGATAATTTTGGCGGGATTCGCTTAAATGATGGGTCAGGCTTTCGTCCACCCGATACATCGCCTGCGCAAAACGCCGCGTCAGTTCCTTAAAGAAAAACAATAGCTGCTGAATCGCGCCAAAAAACACTGTTTGATTGATGCGTGCAAAAACGCGGGTGACATAAGACACCAGATTGTCAATAAAACGCCGCCCACCTGGTGTGTTGCGCGCCAGGGTGCCGAGCGCGAACGCCAGCCCCAGCAGCCACAGCCCGGGAATCGGCACCTCATCGACCAAAACCGCCAGCATCATGATCGGAATCAACGGCAAGATGCCAACCAACAGCGGCTGAATCAGATTGCGCCCTAAACCACGCATCAGCCCGGTGTTGAGCAGCCGCAACACCGGTGGCCAGCGCAGCAGGGTGCGCGGCCCATCGATCAATAAAAAATACAGCAAAAAGCGGCTGCCTGACCAAAATGAGCTGATGATATGACGACCAATTTCGGTATAAAACAACACATTGATCAGCGTGGCGAACAAGGTCACGGCAAGGGTGCTGGTGAGATGAAAGGCTTTATCCACCCAAGGCAGCTCATAGAGCAGCAAATCCAGCGTTTTGAGCACCAAAAACACCGCACCAGCGGGCACGAGCAGATGACGCAACAACCGCCGCCCAAGATCGGTACCAAACAGCGGTGCGGTCAACTGTTGCAAGCCCTTGATATAAAACTCGCCAGGGCGATACACCCCAGGCAGAGCGCGAGCGGCGGTGCGATCAAAGCGGCGCAGCCGATCACCGCGAAAAAATTCACCCAAGGTGGGATCAGGCAGCCGCAAGATATTGCGTGCCACCACATCGCGCACATCGGTGAATTTCAGATGCCGCCGCTGCGCGATGACATCCAGCAACTCGCGGAGCATTTTATGTGCGGCAACATTTTCACGATGATCGCGGGGCAGAAATTCCGCCTCGCGCATCGCTTGCTGTAACCGTGGACGCAACTGCTGGTCGAGATCCGCAGTCACACAGGCGGTCATGTCCTCCAAAATGCGGGTGAATTGCTCCATATCCGCCAGCGGCCAGGGAATATCCTCCAGCCGTTGCCGTGCGTTCTGCAACGAGCGCAGTGCATAGAGCAATGATTGAAATGGCAACATCTGCCGCCAGCGGTCAGAGCCTTGCCGCCACAGCCCTTGCCAGAGCTGAATCTGGTAATAATCACTGCGACTTTCCACGGAGACGCTGGCAAGATGCCCGAGCACGGTGCGCGCTGGCGACGAGGCACTGGTGCCACGATCTTCCGCTGCAAGCCGATGAATCAACTGCTGAAGCTGATCAGCCAGCGGTGGTTTGAGCTGCAAACGGGTGACCAACAGCCGCGTCAGCCCCTGTTCACAACGCAGCTCGCGCTCACTCATTGCGGCATAAAGGTGTTCCATCGGATCGATGGAAAATCGCTCCAGCCGCGCCAACAGCCGCCGCGCATTCGCCAGATGGATTAACGCCACCGCAAAACGGCCGCGCCGCTCGGCGCGATGCGCAGCAACTAGAGCGTGACGAAACAGCGACACCCCAGCATTGAGCCAGGCGCGTGAGGGTCGCTTGGCCGAGGGGGCGTGGAATCGCTCCAGCGAGGGGGCAAATAGTAGCCGCCCCGAAAGCCGACTTAAACGGGCGGTGAGCTCATCCCACAGTTGCATTGGCCACGAGCGGCGCGGGCGCAGGTGCGCACTGTTGCGTAACGCCAGTTCACAGCGCAACGCCAGAGTTCGGCTGGCGCGTTTGACGGTGGTGGTCGGCGTGACCAGCGGGCGGCGGCGCATCGCATAAGCCGGAGCGTGTTGGGCTTGTATCCGCGCCAGTGCCGGCTCTAGGTCGGGGTCAGACTGGCCATAAGGCAGGGCGGTGGGCAATAAGGGAATGATTCCCATCGCCCCGCGCTTGCTCCCGGGTCGGCTGTTGCTCAACAGCGGCGGGTGACGACGGCTGACTAATGGCGGTGGCAAATCCAACCCGCCTGCACCGAGCCAGCGATCCAGCTCCGCCCAGTTGCGAATTGCTGGAAAGAAAAACGAGCGCGCTCCTGGGGCAAAATAGCGCAGGCGGGTGATGGCAGCGACAAAGCTGCGACAAATCAGCGACTCATCCCAGATGGGTAGAGTGAGATCGTCGTAATCGAGCACATCGACCATCTCAGTATACGCATGGTCGCCAATGAGCTGGCGCAAGGCAGGTGCGCCAAAATCAGCGGCATCGCCACAGGTGTCGCGTGCCATCTGCCACGCCCGTGCTACCTCGGCCTCAAAACTGCGCGACCAATAGTCATAGCGCAGCCGATCCAGCGTCTCGCGTGATTGCAACTGCTCGTTTGGCGAGGGTAACAAAATGACATAACTGGGCAGCCGCAGCCCTTCGATCACCGACAAGGCCTCGGCATTCTCGGTTTCCAGCCCAAACAAAAATGCCGCTTGCGGCATTAAGTAATACGGCAGATTGGGAACCGAGATGCCAAACAGTTGGTCACCAAACTGACCTTCGATCAGCCGCTCAATGGCGCGGGCATGGAATAAAAAAATACCTTCGGCGGGCTTGAGAATCTGCTGGCGAAAGGCTTTGGCAGTCGCAATAGGCATTAGTTTGTTCGATTATTGAATCCATGTCACCAGACAACGCCAGCGACCCCAACATCCGTTGGTTATAGTTTAATCGAAAACAAAAAATTAAGCTGCGCCGTTGATTGGTATATTGTTGCGATGAGATCAATATGCGCTATCTGCACGCAGTTGATTATGCAGCACTATGTGCCTAAAGTCGCGCCCGTATTCGTGCCGCTCGTTGTCTTGGCTCGGGATGGCTGGCAATCATCTGTTCGATCATCGAAGTCGATTGGCTAAAGCTGGCTAAAGTGTCCAGAGCCGATGCCGCTGCGGTTGGTGGTCGATTAAAGCGTCGCAACATCTGCAACCCATAATCATCGGCCTCATGTTCGTGTGCTTGAGAAAACTGACCGCGAATCATCAGCTCGACAAACTGCCCAAGGTCAGAGGTCGCATAATCTCTTAACGCCCCTTGGCTGGCGACACCGAGCAGCCGCCGTCCACCGCTGGTTAAAGAAGCGGCGCGGAATTGTTGTTGCGAATGCCCACGCACCACATGCCCGATCTCGTGCCCGATCACAAACGCCAGCTCATCATCGTTGAGGTGATCCATCAGCCCAGAAAAAACCCGAATACTGCCATCAGGTGCAGCAAAAGCATTGATGGTGTCGGATAAATAGACTTTATAATTAAGCTGGTGGCCATCGATCAGCGTTTTATGCTGGGTGATCGCCATCAGCCGTCGATGATAAGGGCTTTGTGCCGCAGCAACCTGATGTTTTTGATCCTGCTCGGCAACGCCAGCCCGCGAAAACTCGATGATCTGGTCATCAGTTACCAATACCGCTGGCACCAAATGAGCGGCAACCTCTAATCCATCGTTGAGTGTGAGCGTTTCGCAGGCAGATAACCCAATGACCACAGCCATGGCAGTGATTGATGACAGTAATCCGCGTCTCAAAAAAAGCTTTTGCATAGCGTCTAATGTCCTCGCAAAATTTCGGAAATTTTACCAAATTTATTGTAACTTCATCAATCACTCACCGCACACCATCGGTGACTGATGATCGTGGTGCTGCTGTTTCCATGTTCGGATCATTTATCAAATGGTATACAATTGCTATGGTGACATGCCAGAGCGAAAACGAGTAGTGTTATTGAATCGTGCTTTAAAAATGTCGTCCTGATATCGGGCAGAACTGGTTGATATTCTCCCAACAAGTAGCATAGGAATGTCATTCCTCCACTTCTTTGAGATATTTCTGTAGCTTTCAAGATCGCTTAAATCACTCAGCTCGCCCAATCGCGCCTTTCTAAGAATCTCTGCGATCTGGAATGGCTTATAAAAGTGAACTCTTCCTTTGTTAATGACTTTATCTAAAGCTTCTTTTTCTTTCATAAGGTAAATGCGACCTGCCCATTTTGTTCTATTTTAACCCTGCATCCATTTAACTGAAGTTCTTCTGAATTCATTGTCTTTACCATCTTTCTCGCTACTGCCTCTATCATGGATACAGGCACTGAGTTTCCTGCTTGCTTTCTAATTTGGAAATCTGGAACTACTATCGGATAATTTTCTGGAAACCCTTGTAATCGCAAATTTTCTCTTGGTGTTGGTCGTCTAACGCCATTAACGAGAAGATAGTTATAGGATGCTCCAGCTCGTAATGCGCAACTATAAGGAAGCACCGAAATATTACCCGATTTATTTTCATGCCACATTGAAGGAAAAAATGGTTCGACTTTTAGTCGCCTCCACACGCTTTCCTTCACTTTTTCGGAAACAAAATGCTTTTTATTTACAGATTTATCGTCTTCTAAAAAATTTTCAAGTAGCACTCTTTTTTTTTATTGGCTCTGGAAATTGAAATGGAAAATTTCCAAGAAACCCTACGATGATAATTCTCTCTCTTTTTTGAGGCAAACCATAGTCTAAGGCATTTAATACCTTGTAATAAACAGTGTACCCTAAATCCTCTAATTTTTTTAGGATTATTTTAAATGTTTGTCCTTTGTCGTGAGAAACTAGATTTTTGACATTCTCAAGCAAAAACGCTTTAGGCATTTTTGCTTTTAAAATTCTTTCAATGTCAAAAAATAAAGTTCCTCTAGTATCAGCAAACCCTTTTTTATCGCCAATGATGCTGAATGCCTGACATGGAAATCCCCCAGTAAGGATATCATGATTGGGGATATAGCTTGCATCGATTTTTGTAATATCGCCGTGAGGTTTGTGCCCAAAGTAAGCTGCATAGGACTTCTGGGCGTATTCATCCCATTCCGAGCTAAAAACACATTCTCCCCCATTTCGCTCAAAGGCGATTCTAATGCCGCCGATTCCAGCAAAAAGGTCTATAAAGGTGAAGTTACTCATATTACTGAAACTACATTTACACGGCTGTAGATGGAAAGTGCAAATCTTTCTTTTGTATAACAATTAACTAGATCGAATATACTAAACGGGATCTATCTAGAGTCGATGGATTATAATCATTTCTTTTAAGAGTCAGCCAAGCTGGCTAAAATCAATAGCCTCTTGCAGCCATGAGCCAATTCAACATATCCTCCAACAGCCGCCAAGTTTACCGTAGATGATCATAAATGACGAGCGACCTAACTGCACACTGCAATGCGTCGCGTGCTCAACATTATGCCAACGAATCTTCCCATGATAAGCTAGAAAGTTGCAATCATGCCACCATTGTTGACGGATTTTTAATCACCATGCACCGCATCCTCCCTACAACGCACGCGCTCCCTTACGCGCTCTACCAAACCCAACAGGTGCGCGCCCTGGATCGCTGCGCCATTGAGCAGTTTGGTATTGCTCAACAAACACTGATGGAGCGCGCTGGCGCGGCACTTTTTAAGTGTGTGCGCGACCGCTGGCCCCGAGTCGAGCGCGTTGCGATCCTTGCTGGCACTGGCAACAACGGCGGTGATGGCTATGTGCTGGCGCGGTTACTGCACCTGGCTGGATTGAAACCGCGTCTTTTCAGCTTAGGAGACCACAGTGCTTTGCGCGGCGCGGCAGCGCAAGCGGCGGCTGATTATGTCGCCAGCGGTGGCATGGTCGAGCCGCTGCTGGCTCTCCCCAACGATGCCGAGCTGATTGTCGATGCTCTGTTCGGCACTGGATTGACGCGCCCGCCGCAAGGACAGTGGGCCCAGGCGATTGCAGCCGCCAATGCCCATCAGGCGCCAGTGCTTGCAGTCGATGTGCCTTCGGGATTGAATGCCGATAGCGGCCGAATACTGGGCACGGCGATTGTCGCTGAGCTCACGCTGACCTTTATCGGACTTAAACCCGGGCTGTTCACTGCCCAAGGGCCAGATTGCTGTGGCGCGGTGATGTTTGATTCGCTTGATGTGCCAGCGCGAGTCTATGCCACTCAGGTGCCAGCCGCCAGCAGGATTGATTGGGCACGCGAAAAAAATCAGATTCCACCACGGCGCCGCTCAACTCACAAGGGCGATTGCGGTCATGTGCTCGCCATCGGCGGTGCACCGGGGATGAGCGGGGCGTTGCGCCTCTGTGGTGAGGCGGCATTGCGTACTGGCGCAGGGCGCGTCACCTTGTTTACGCATTCTCAACACGCCGCTTGGCTGAATCTGAGCTGCCCGGAGCTGATGGTGCAGACCACCGAGCTAAAACAGTCATTGCAGCGAGTCAATGTTGTTGCTATCGGTCCAGGGCTGGGGCAGGACGATTGGGGGCAGATGTCGTGGCAACAGGTGCAGGACTGGCAAGGACCGTTGGTGGTGGATGCCGATGCTCTCAACTGGCTGGCGCGCCAGCCGCTCAACCGTGACCACTGGATACTCACCCCACATCCTGGCGAGGCGGCGCGGCTGTTGGGCTGCTCAGTGGCAGACATTGAACAGGATCGCTTTGCTGCGGTCTGTGCCTTGCAGAGTCAATATGGCGGGGTAGTGGTGCTCAAAGGTGCGGGGACGCTGATCCACGCTGGCCCTCGCCGCCCGGTGGCACTATGTAGTGCTGGCAATCCTGGCATGGCCAGTGCTGGCATGGGCGATGCCCTCACTGGCATCATCAGCGCCCTGTTGGCACAGGGGCTATCCTGCGAACAGGCCGCCCGCGCTGGTGTGTGTTTACATGCCGCTGCTGCCGACAGTGCTGCCCAAACGGGCGAACGCGGACTGTTGGCATCCGATGTGATTGATGCACTGCGACAACAGTGGATTTAACAATGTTGCCGATTCATCCGCGTTCACTGTCGATTGTGATCCCGCTGTTTGAAGAGGCGGATAATGTGGCGTTGCTAATTGAGCAGGTGCATCAGGGGCTAGCGGATTATGATGCGCCCTGGGAGCTGATTGTCGTTGATGACGGCAGCGGCGATGCAACGCTGACTAAGCTCAAGCAGGCCGCGGCGCACTATGGTGCGCATGTGCGGATTATCCAGTTGCGGCGCAATTTTGGCCAAACTGCCGCCATGCAGGCGGGATTTGATGCCGCACGAGGCGCGCTCACGGTGTCGCTCGATGGCGATTTGCAAAACGATCCTGCCGATATTCCGCGTCTGGTGGCGGAGCTGTTGGCGCGCGATCTTGATCTGCTGCAAGGCTGGCGGCGGCACCGTCAGGATGCGTTATTGGCACGCCAGATTCCCTCGCGGATTGCCAATCGGCTGATTGCCTGGGTCACTGGGGTGTCGTTGCACGATTATGGCTGCTCGCTAAAAGTCTATCGCACCGAGGTGATTCAGCAGGTGCGGCTCTATGGCGAGATGCACCGCCTGATTCCAGTGTGGGTGGCAGGAGTGACCTCGCCTCATCGCATTGGCGAGACGATTGTCAATCATCGGGCGCGCTGCTTTGGTGCTTCAAAATATGGATTATCGCGCACTTTTCGCGTGATTTTGGACCTTTTGGTGGCGTTCTTTTTTCTGCGTTTTGGTGCCCGTCCTGGACATTTTTTTGGGGCGATTGGTCTGCTATTTGGTGGACTAGGCAGTGCAATGATGGCGCATCTACTGGTGGTGAAATTCATCCTTGGCACATCAATTGGTCACCGCCCGCTGTTATTGGTGGCAATTTTGCTGTTGGTGACCTCAGTGCAGCTCTTAACCACAGGGGTCTTGGCCGAGCTATTAATGCGCACCTTTTTTGCCTCTACCCAACGCACCCCGCATCGTATTGCTTGGCAATCCACGCCCGTTGATTGGAAACAGCCCAATGTTGACTAATCGCTCATCCCCGTGGCTGATCTCGCCCTGGCTGCTGGTTGCGGTGGTGTGGCTGGCGTTTTTTTGGCAGTTGGGCACCCCGCCGTTGTATGACCTCGACGAGGGGGCGTTCACTGAGGCAACCCGCGAGATGCTGGCCAGCGGCAATTACATCACCCCATTTAAGGACGGCAAACCGCGTTATGACAAACCGGTGCTGATTTATTGGGCGCAGGCGATCAGCGTGAGCATATTCGGGTTAAGCGAATTTGCACTGCGCTTGCCGTCGGCATTGGCTGCGGCACTGTGGGTGCTGGCGCTGTGGCGGTTTGCTCGCCAACACGACAGCGCGGCAACAGCCACAGTTGCCAGTCTAATGATGACGCTGAGTTTAATCATCGGGCTGATCGGCAAGGCGGCCGTCGCTGATGCGCTGCTGAATTTATTCATCGCGCTGACCCTGTTTGACATTTATCGCTACATTGAGGCACCGCCCACAGCGCGATCAAGGCTGCTGTTGTCGATCTATGCGTGGATGGGGCTAGGCTTTCTCACCAAAGGTCCGGTGGCGATTGTGCTGCCATTGCTCATCAGTTTGCTCTATTGTTTGTCGCGTTATGAGCTGCGGCTGTGGTGGCGAGCGGTGTGGGCACCTCGCGGCTGGCTGGTGTTGCTACTGATCGCCGCGCCCTGGTATCTGGCGATTTTGATCGACAATGGTCTCGGCTTTTTTGCCAGCTTTTTTCTCACCCACAATCTCGGACGCTTTGGCGGAGTGATTCACGGTCACCGCGGCTTTGCTGGCTACTATCTGCTGCTATTGCCGCTGCTGCTGTTGCCGTTTTCGGGCTGGCTGCTGCGGCTGGTGCCAGACATCCCAAGCCTATGGGAGAATCCACTGGATCGCTTTCTGTTGCTGTGGTTTGGAGTGGTGTTGATCTTTTTCTCTTTTTCGAGCACCAAGCTGCCGCATTATATGGTGTACGGATTAACACCGATATTTTTACTGATGGCGCGGGAGCGCGAGCGGTTGCGTCATCAGACACTGGCCTTCATCCCACCGCTGCTGTTGCTGCTGCTGTTGCTATTGCTGCCGGAATGGCTGTGGCTGGCACAATGGTTTGTCACTGATTTGTATACGCAAGCTCTGTTGCATGACGGGCGGGTGGTGATCGATGGCAGCTATCGGCTGGCGCTGGTAGTCGCATTGATGGCGATTATCGGGCTGTGGCAGCTTCAACGCGGCGCACTGTGGCAGCGACTGATTGTGGTCGGCATGGTGCAACTGGCTGTGGTGTCCGGGGTGCTGGTGCCTCGGGTTTTGGAGGTCATTCAAGCACCGGTCAAGGAGGCGGCATTGATCGCTCAAACCCTTGATTTACCGACAGTGGTCTACCGCACCAGCATGCCAAGTTTTAGCCTCTATCGTCAGGCGATCACCCCAGATCGCCCCCCGCGCTCAGGTGATTTGGTATTTCTACGCATCGATAAACTGCAACGCTTGCAGCAAGAGCACCCAGGTGAGCAATTACAGCTTATTTATCAACGCGGTGGCGTTGTATTGGTGAACTTTGTCGCATCCCCAAAATCTCATTTTCAAGCGCAATGATTTTTCGCTAATCTGATTATTTAAATCAACAAACACTTTTAAACACGGAATGACGGGACAATGAATCCAACGACGCTGCGTACTCTTGATGATGTGCGAGCAGTGATGCGCAAATCGCCAGATGACCATTATCCGAATATTGGGAGTTTCCTGCTTGAGCAGGGGTTTATTTCGCGGCATGATTTAGAGCAGGCACTCGAACAGCAGACGCAATTTCCTGACAAGCGGCTGGGCAATATTTTAATCGAACGCGGCTTAATCAATGAATTTACCGTGATTCTGTCGCTATGCAATCAATTTGATATTCCATTCGTGAAGCTTGCTGAGTTCCAGCCTGATCGCGAGATCATGGGATTGATTGAGCCATCGGTGGCGATCCAGCATCGCGTCTTGCCACTGGCGAAAGTTGGCGATCAGCTTGTTGTCGCCACTGACAACCCAATTGATCATAAAAAGCTGGATCTAATCCGCTTTCATACCGATACTGAGATCATCCCACTGCTGGCAGAATCCGCCGAGATTGACGGCAAACTGCGCGGTCAGTCTGAAAAAATTAGCGAAAACCAGGCACTTGAGGGATTAAACCAACAAGGACGCAGTGCTATTCTTGCTGGAATCGCTGATGATGAGGTTGAACTCAGTGCCTTAAACAGCGATCAACCCAGTGAGTTAGGCGCCAATAGCGCCCCAATTGTGCGCTTGGTCGAGGCATTGTTGATTGATGCGGTGACGAGCAACACATCGGACATCAATATCCGCCCGAGTCGCAAAACCTTTGATGTCTATTTTCGCCAAAATGGCAAAATGGTGCATCATCGCTCAATGCCGATCTCATTGTTGCCGGCAGTGGTTAATCGGTTCAAGATTCTGGGGCGGATGGACATTGCCGAGCGCCGCCGTCCTCAAGATGGGCGGGCGCGGGTTCGTCGTGGTGGGCATGTTCTGGATCTGCGCATCTCGGTGATTCCCACGGTGCGTGGCGAAAGCATCGTGCTGCGGCTGCTGGATCAGGCGGCGGGGGTGAAGCCCATCGACCAACTTGGCTTGTCGCCAGAGAATTTGGCGCGGGTGCGCGAGGCGATCAGTCATCCACATGGCATTTTTTTGGTGACTGGTCCGACCGGCTCAGGAAAATCAACCACGCTCTATGCCATCCTCAACGAGCTGCGCAAAGGCGATCCGCACATCATCACCGTTGAAGATCCGGTGGAATATCAGATTGACGGGTTTGAGCAGATTCAGGTCTCGCACCGCACTGGCTATACCTTTGCCCAGGCACTCCGGCAAATCCTGCGCCATGACCCTGACATCATCATGGTCGGTGAGATTCGTGATTCCGAAACCGCTGAGATTGCATTGCGTGCCGCGCTCACTGGTCATCTGGTGCTCTCCACCCTGCACACCAATGATGCCAGTGCAGCGATAACGCGGCTGATTGATATGGGCATTGCGCCCTATCTGCTCAGTTCAAGTCTGATCGGGGTCGTGGCACAACGGCTGTTGCGGCTGAATTGCCCGCACTGTCTGGAGCCAGAGACCGTTGATGAGGCAGTGAGGATTGCGTTGAATCTCGATCCTGAGCAGCCATTTTTCCGCAGTCGCGGCTGTCCACGATGCAACAACACTGGAGTCAGTGGGCGCATCGCGGTCAACGAGGTTTTGCTCAATCGCCCGGACATTGCCCAGATGATCACCAAAGGTGTAGAGGATCGCGCCATTAAAACGATTGCTGTCGAAAACACTGGCATGGTGCCGCTGACGCAGACCGCCATCCAGGTAGCAATAGAAGGGCGGGCGGCGATCAGCGAGGTGTTCGATATCCGCTTAGAGATTTAAGCGTCAGCCATCAGCCGCTTCAGATACGCAGTAAATTCATCACCGAGTTCGGGATGTGCTATCGCCAGCTCCACCGTTGCCTCCAGATAGCCCTGTTTGCTGCCACAATCATAGCGTTTGCCAACAAAGGGATAGGCAACCACCGGCTCTGAGTTGAGCAACTGGGCAATGGCATCGGTGAGCTGAATCTCGCCGCCAGCGCCGGGTTGGGTTTGCTCTAGCTCAGTAAAAATTCTTGGGGTGAGCAGATAGCGCCCGACCACGGCAAGATTTGAGGGGGCGACCGACGGGTCGGGTTTTTCGACAATCGAGGTCACGCGCAGGGTGCCATCGCTGTGGCGCTCGGTCTCGACAATGCCATATTTATGGGTTTCATTCGGTGGCACTTCTTCGACACTGAGCACACTCGCCCCGGTGCGGGCATACACCTCTGCCATCTGCTCAACCACGCCTGGACCGTCGGGATTTTGGATCAAATCATCGGCGAGCAACACCGCAAATGGCTCATTGCCCACCGCTGGTTTAGCACAAAGCACCGCATGACCCAGCCCCAGTGCCTCGGCTTGGCGCAGATAGATGCAACTGACCCAATCTGGCAGCACGCTTTGAATAATTTCAAGCAACTCAGTCTTGCCGGCCTGCTTGAGCTCGGCTTCCAACTCATAGGCTTTGTCGAAATGATCCTCAATCGAGCGTTTGCTGCGCCCCGTGATAAACACCAGTTGTCGTGCGCCCGCTGCCTCGGCCTCGTCGGCGGCGTATTGAATCAGCGGTTTGTCCACAATCGGCAGCATCTCCTTGGGGCTGGCCTTGGTCGCGGGTAAAAATCGCGTCCCCAGTCCTGCAACAGGAAACACTGCTTTGCCAATGGTTGCCATCGTGTTGGTTCTCCTTTTGAATCAAGAATCTGTGATCATGCTGTGAATGTCGGTCTCAATCGCCGCTAAAGCAGCGAGCGGATCTGAAGCAGCAGTGATCGGTCGCCCAATGACCAGATAATCTGCACCGGCTTGCAGAGCAGCGGCTGGCGTTGCCACCCGCTGTTGATCGTCTGCGGTCTGCAATGGACGGATACCCGGAGTCACCAGTTTAGCGCTGGGGTTGAGGGTGGCGCGCAAAACGGCGGCTTCCTGTGCTGAACAGACCACGCCATCGAGCCCCGCCTGTTGGCTTAACTGTGCCAACTGCACCACCCGCTCCGCTGCTGTGCCCGGGCAGCCAATCTGTGCCAAATCCTCACCGCTGAGGCTGGTGAGCACAGTCACTGCGATCAGCAGCGGTGGCTGCTGCAACTGCGCCAGCCGCTCGGCAGCCGCTTGCATCATGCGCAAACCGCCCGCAGCATGAACATTGAGCATCCACACCCCCAAATCAGCCGCAGCGGCACAGGCTCCGGCAACGGTATTGGGGATGTCGTGAAATTTTAGATCAAGAAACACCGCAAAGCCGCGCTTGACCACCGCCTCAACCAGTGTCGGCCCAGCGCGGGTGAATAATTCCTTGCCAATTTTAACCCGACAGCGGGCGGGATCGAGCTGATCAAGCAACTGCCAGGCGGCAGTGGTCGAGGGACAATCGAGGGCGACAATAATCGGGGTATTCATACAATCAAAATGTTAAACAATATAATGCTGTTTCGAGCGTGTCCCCATCTCATCGCGGCGCAGCGGCTCGACGGCTTTGAGACTGCCCCAGGATTTGCAGCTCGGACATTGCCAATGCAGATCCTGCGCCTCAAAACCGCATTGATCGCATTGGTAGACGGGCTGTAAGGCGAGTAAATAGCGCACCACGCCGAGCACCACCGCGTCGCTTGATTGGGTATCGGGCTGGCGCAGGGCAAGCAAGCGTTCCACACCACTGAGATCGGCCCGCTCCGCCAAATAGGCTGTTAAAAATTCACGCGCCGCGCTGCTGCCTTGTTCACGCTCCAGTGCGGTGGATAATTCTAGCATCAGCGGCGGACTCGGCTGAGCGCGAAACAGCCGCTCAAGCTCACTGGCAACGGTGGCATAACCTAAGCGACGGTAACAACTCAACAGCCCGGGGAGGATCGCGGGCACATAGCGCGGGCTGCGGGCAGCGACCTGATGATAATGCTGCAATGCCGCCTGGGCATCGCCATCAGCAAACGCCATCTGTGCCTGCAACAGCAGTGCGCGCATACAGTCAGGATCAGCCTGCTGGGCAGCGGCAAGATGTTGGCGAGCGGATTCAAGCGTCCCGCGATTGAGCGCGGCCTGCGCCAGCTCACAATGAAATTGCGCGATTTCGCTGTGAATCGAGGTGCAATCGAGCGACTGCAATTGCAGCGCGGTACTCAAGCAGCGCGCCCAATCTTTTTCCTGCTGATAGATATCAATCAATCCACGCAATGCAGCTTGGCGCAGCACCTGACCGCCGGCTAATTCTTGAAACAGATGCTCGGCACGATCAAACAAGCCTGCCGCCAGATAATCGCGCCCAAGCTCATAGATAGCCACGCCGCGCTGGTCAGCCGTCAGCTCAGAACGGGCACTGAGGTCTTGATGAATCCGAATCGCCCGCTCAACCTCGCCACGGCGACGAAACAGCGCACCGAGTGCTAAATGGGTCTCGATAGTCTCATGATCGACCTGTGCCAACTGTAAAAAGACATCAATGGCTTTATCTGGCTGTTCATTCAGCAAATAATTCAGACCACAGAAAAAAGTCGGTGCCTTGGGCGGGGGCTGCATTGGGTGATGCCGCTTCTGGCTGCGCATCGCCATCCACCAGCCCGAGGCCGCCGCCACTGGCAACAATAAAAATAACCACTCCATCAAATTTTCCTGCCAACAATGCAGGGGATCCAACGCGCTCGATCTAGGGGGTGAGGGTTTGAACATGCTAACATGGCTGCTATCATACAGAAATTAAACCGTTGAGCGGGCCTTGATAAAAGCTATGAATCGAGTGTTTGTCTTAGATACGAATAAAAGACCGTTAATCCCGACTCGCGCATCACGCGCCCGGCGACTGTGGTGCGTAATCGGATTGTGTCTACCGCTGACCATTGGTGCGTTTGAGCAGGCAACCCATGATCTGCTCGTTGAGGCGGTCACTGCTGCGTTTAAGCTCGATTTGTATAATGCCCGCTGTCGCGGCGATGTCGCCAATCGCAACAGCGGCAATCTCAACCGCGAATTGATCCGCCGCTATCGCCTCACGCTCTTGGGCGTGCAGGACGATCTGTTTGCTGAAGGGGATTATCGCGACGCACGGGCGCGCATGGAACAAAATTTACTCATCGAGCTTAACGCACTTGGCGGCTGTGCGGGGGCAAAACAAGCCGGCTGGCCAGCACCATTGCAGCAACGCTATCAGCGCGCACTTGAGCAGATTCGGCAGTCGCCTTAAATTATGGTTTCTTCAAAAACTTGATGATTTTCCGTGACCAGATTATTGTCTATGCGCAACTTGGGGCACTGCCTGAAAATGGCTTGCGCGATCTCGTTGCCAAAGGACATGCATGCTCAGTTACATATCAAAATGATTTCTCAAGATAATTTCCCTGCTTTGCTTGAGTTTCTTGGCTTTGCCAAGCAGCAATCGATTTACACTAAAATCATTGGTGCTACTTGTTTAAGTGTCGATATCGACAAGCAGTTGATTATTTACCCTGAATCGGATGGACTGATTGTCAACGAACGCCAGATTTGCAATTTTGCGGCAAATGAAAATTTTGTCGTATTTGAGTGCGTTCACCGTTTGCTAGCAAAGGGCTACAAACCCGAACACATTGAGCTTGAGCCGCGCTGGAAAGTGGGACATGGAGCCAGCGGCGGTCGCGCTGATATTTTGATCAAAGATAATTTGATGAAGCCTCTGGTGCTTTTTGAGTGCAAAACTGCGGGCAGTGAGTTCAAAAAAGCCTGGAATAAAACATTAAACGACGGCGATCAATTGTTTAGCTATGCCCAGCAAATCAGCGAAACGCGGTTTTTGTGTCTTTATAGCTCTGCCTTTGAAAAATCAACACTGAGCTACCAAAGTTATATCATCGCACATCGTGATAACGATCAGTATCTCATTGCAAATCCTTTATTCAAAACCTTTCGTCACGCCAATAATGTAGAAGAGCGGTTTAGCGTCTGGCGCGACACTTACAAGCTTGATTTCACCACCAAGGGTATTTTTGAAGACAATATCCAGCCTTATCAAATCGGCAAAGATAAGTATTCATTAGCCGATCTTTATGCCATTTCTGCGACAAATCAACAGAAAAAATACCACGAATTTACCACGATTCTCCGCCAGCACAATGTGTCTGGTCGTGAAAATGCGTTTGATAAGCTGGTTAACCTATTTCTTTGTAAATTAGTGGATGAGATCGAAAACCCCAATGATCTCAAATTTTACTGGAAAGGGGTTGCTTACGACAGTCACTTCGATCTTATGGATCGTTTGCAGCAGCTTTATCAATCTGGCATGGGCAAATTTCTTGGTGAGGACATCACTTATATTAACCAAAACGATGTCAGTCAAGCACTACGCTTTATCCGCCAAAATCCAGATGCCACCCAGCGGGCGGTGTGGAATTTGTTTATTCAGCAAAAGTTTTTTACCAATAACGACTTTTCTTTTATCAATGTTCACAATGAGCGGCTCTTTTACCAAAATGCCGAGGTGCTATTAAAAGTCTTGCAGATGTGGCAAGACATTTGTCTCACGAACCCCAATGGTCATAGCCAATTTTTAGGCGATATGTTCGAGTATTTTCTCGATCAGGGGATCAAGCAAAGCGAAGGGCAATTTTTTACCCCGATGCCGATCTGCCGCTTTATTGTGATGAGTCTGCCTTTAGAGCGTCTGGTGCTCAATCCTGAGCCACCACTGGCGATTGATTATGCTTGTGGTGCAGGTCATTTTCTCACTGAACTCGCCTTGCAGCTTCAGCCGCTGCTTGAACAGCATCAGCCCGAAATCCATCCTGAGAAATATCATCGGGCGATGTTTGGTATTGAAAAAGAATACCGCTTGTCTAAGGTCGCCAAGGTTGCCGCATTTATGTATGGTCAACAGGGCATCCAGATCTGCTATGGCGATGGTTTGGTGAATCAACACGATGCCTTTCCTGCAATCCGCGATGGAGTGTTTGATTTACTCATCGCCAATCCGCCCTATAGCGTGCGCGGTTTTTTAGAAACACTGCCTAACGAAGAGCGTCAAGCATATTCGCTGACTGAAACGATCAATGATCCAGCGACAGCGAACTGCATTGAAACTTTCTTTGTTGAACGCGCCAAGCAATTACTTAAAAGCGGTGGTGTGGCGGCAATTATTTTGCCCTCATCAATCCTTTCTAATAGCGGTCTATCTTACATCCGCGCCCGTGAAATTTTATTGAAGTATTTTGATATTGTTGCGATTGCGGAGTTTGGCAGTGGCACCTTTGGCAAAACCGGCACCAATACCGTGACCCTATTCTTGCGCCGCAAACTTAGCCAGCCAGATGCCGCTGACCATTACTTTGAGCGGGTGAATGAATGGTTTAAGGGTTGTGCTGCAAATTTACGCAAACAAGCAATTTATAACGACGGTGATCTAATCGCGCAGTATTGCGAACATATCAATGTCCCTTTGGCAGACTATCAAAGCCTATTGCGTAGCGAGGCAGATGGAGGTTGGCAATCACATGAACATTTCCAGCCGTATCATGACAAATTTAACGCCAGCACCGAACTTGCCAAGCTGCGTAAATCCAAAAAATTCAAGGCACTGAGCGAGACTGAGCAAACGGCTGAAATTGCAAAGCGTTATCTTGCGATGGTGCAATCTGTTGAGCGCGATAAACTCTATTATTTTTGTCTTGCCTTGGAACAAACCAATCCAGTGCTTATCATCCGCAGCCCTTCTGGTAGCAAAGAGATTAAGCAGTTTCTTGGTTATGAATGGAGTAGCGCCAAGGGCGATGAGGGGATCAAGCTCATCGAGGAGCCGAATGGCAAGCACATTACCGCGCTTTACGATGGTCCCGATCACGATAATCCAATCCGCTTCACGCGCAACAATCCAACCAAGCTGAATAGCCAAATTATTGCGAATTTTGAGGGTATGTTGGGAGAAATTCCGCCCGAATTAAGCGAAGTCGCCAATACAGCGCGGTTAGTGGACATGCTAAATTTTTCAAGGACTGTGTTTGAAAAGCAATTTTCACTTGCTGCTAAAAAGAGTGTTGAAGCGATCAGTAAATGGCCACTAAAAAAGCTTGGAGATATTACCAAAATCCTTAATGGTGGAACACCTGACACAAAAAATCCTGCTTTCTGGGACAATGGCGATATTTGTTGGGCAACCTTGGTGGATACCAAAGAAAAATATCTAAAAGATACACAAAAGAAAATTACAGAGGAAGGATTAAAAGCAACAACTTTACTTCCGGTCAATACTGTTATTTTTTCGAGTCGTGCCACTATTGGAGAAGTTTGCATCAACATTGTTCCAACAGCGACTAATCAGGGGTATAAAAATTTTATTTGTGATTCAAGGCTAATTCATCATGAATATCTTTACTATATCTTAAGCTATTTGCGCCCATTTTTTGAGAACCTTGTCCCGACTGGTTCTAAATATAAAGAAATAAATACACAAGAAATTTCAAATTTCAAAATTCCGTTGCCGCCTATCAATATACAAAATTTAATATTTAAAGAATGTAATTTAATTGACAAAAAAGTTGAATCTGCTAGATCTCAAATTAAAAGAGCTTATTCAGATATTGCTAATATTGTTTTAAATGCAGAAAATGATGGAAAATTAGAAAGAGCATCAAAACTTATTAAAGTAAACCCTGAATCTGGTGAGCCAGAGGAACTTTTTGGCACAGGTTATTTTGTTTACTTGGATATTTCATCTGTTGAAGCCGAAACTGGGAAAATTGATTTTAGCAATCAACTAAAACCTAATGATGCTCCACTAAGAGCAAGACGCATTGTTAGGGAACACGATATTTTGTTGTCTACAGTAAGACCTAATCTGAAATCTTTTGCCTATCTAATTAATCTTCCAGAAAAAATATTAGCATCAACAGGGTTTGCTGTGTTGCGCACTAATAAAGATAAAATACTGCCTAAGTATCTTTATTATCTTCTTTTTGGTTCGTTTCTTCAAAATCAAATGATTGAAAAAATGGGTAAAGGTTTGTATCCAAGTATAAATACAGCGGACATTGAACACTTTATGATCCCAGTAATTTCATTGACTGAACAAAAACAGTTTGTTACCAAAATCCAAGCCCTAGAACAACAGATCACCGATGCTCAAGCCATCATCGACGCAGCACCTGCACAAAAAGAAGCGGTAATGAAAAAATATCTATAACCTCCCTGTTGATCCATGTCTACCTCCCACTGTTCCCCCACCTCACTGCGCTATTTGCTTGTGGTGCTATTGCTGTGTCTACCGCTGATCAGTCTCGCAGCGCGTGTTGAGGTGCGCATCGAGGGCATTGAAGACATCTATAAAGACAATGTGCGGGCGCTGTTGTGGATAAAACGCGACCGCGCTGCGCCTGATCTGACGGAGGCGGGGATTCGCATTCGTCATCGCCACGCACCTGCACAGATTCGCACCGCGCTAAAACCCTTTGGGCTTTACAATGTCAGCGTTGACGCTGATCTCGAACCCGGTGATGGCGAGCGTCCGTGGGTTGCCACCTATCGTATCGCCCCTGGCGAGCCAGTGCGCGTAACCGAAGTCGATTATCAGGTGTTTGGCCCTGGTGCGGATGATCCGGCTCGCCCGCTCGAATTTCCACTCAAGCCCGGGGCGGTGTTGCTGCATGCAGACTATGAAGATGCCAAAAATGAAGTGCTTGCGGCGTTTGCGCGGGCGGGCTATCTCGATGTGTGGTTGCCCCGCCATCGGGTGTTGGTTGATCCCGAGGCACTGGCGGCACAGGTCGCGTTTCATGTCGAGACTGGCCCGCGCTATCGCTTTGGTCAGGTCAGTTTTCAGCAAGACCTGCTCAACGAGCGTCTGATTCGGCGCTATCTGCCGTTTCAGCCCGGGGATGTTTACGATTCTAATCAGCTTTTGCTGTTGCAAAGTCGGCTGTTGGCGACCGATTATTTTCAAACCATTGAGCTGATTCCACAGTTGGAAGCAGCAAGCGATGACCACAGGGTGCCGATTGAGGTCATCGCCAGCGCCAACAAAGCCAATCAATACCGCTTGGGGCTTGGCTATGGCACTGATGTTGGTCCGCGCACCACGCTTGAATGGCGGCGGCGCCATCTCAATGAGTGGGGACATCGGTTTCGCGCCGAGACTATGCTGGCGCTCCAAGCCCAGCAGGCGATGGTGGATTATCGGATTCCTATTGGTCAGCCAACCACTGATTACATCAGCGTGCGCCCTGAGTGGATCGCCTTTGACACCTCAAGCCGCAAAGGACATCGCTACACGCTTGCAACCGCCTATTCGACCGTCACCCGCCGCGGCTGGCGACAAGCGTTTGGTGTGGATTACACCTATGAAGATGCCTCGGTCATTGATGCCCGCTCGCCCATCGGCAGCTATCTGGTGCTTCATGCCTCGTGGTCACGCACCATCAGTGACAGCGCAATGTTTACCAACGATGGCTATCGGCTTCGGGCCGCGTTGCTCTCTGGCTCTGGAACCTCGCACTATTTAAGCGGCCTAGTGCATGGCAAATGGATCAAAAGCTTTTGGGATGACTATCGGCTGATTACCCGTGCCGATGTTGGCGCCACCTTGGCGCGCAATGTCCATGATGTCCCGACCAGCCGCCGCTTTTTTGCCGGCGGTGATAGCACCCTGCGCGGCTGGGCATTTGAGAGCTTAGGCCCCAAAAACCCCAGAACGGGACGCACTGTTGGCGGTCGTTATCTAGGCGTGGGCAGTGTCGAGCTCGAGCGTCGCATTCAGGGCAACTGGAGTGGCGCGGTGTTTACAGATTTTGGCAACGCTTTTGATCCCGACTATCCCGATCAGATTGAAGCCAGCGCCGGAGTCGGGGTGCGCTGGCGCTCGCCGATTGGTCAGGTGCGCTTTGATGTTGCCCTGCCGCTGACCAAGGAGGGGTCAAAAGACTATCCGGTGCGGCTACATCTGGTGCTAGGGCCTGATTTATGAGTCAATCCACACAAACAGCCCCAGACGAGACATCAGCATCTGATGCACCGTCACCCAAACGGCGGCAACGCCGTTGGTGGCTGATTCCGCTCACCCCGCTGATCATCGTCGGATCACTGGTGCTTGCGCTTGCCTGGATGATCGCCACCCCCAGCGGTGCCAAAGTCACGCTCACCACGGTTGCCGATTTATTGCCGATGATTGAGATTGGCGGCGTTGAGGGGCGGCTGATCGATCAACTGTGGCTAAAGCAGGTGCGGGTTTATCTCGATGATCTTGCGCTTGGCTGTGAGCAGATTGAGCTGCATTGGCATCCCCAACAATTGCTAGAAGGCGAGCCGCTGCGCATCGAACAACTGGTGCTGCATGATCTGGAAGTCACCCTGCTGCCAACGACTGCGCCAGCCCAAGCGCCCGAGCCGCTGGATCTTTCGACGATCACATTGCCGGTTGCCATTCAACTGGATGCAGCAACCGTGAACGGACTCACTGTCAGACCTGGTGAGGATCCCGCACTGCATCTGCAACAGTTGACCATGACCGGGGCAATTGCGACCTCCGGCGTGCTACACCTCAACGCCGAATGGCAGGCGTTGACTTGGCCACAGGATGGCAGTTCCCCAGCTCTGACTTCTCCACAGGGCAGTGTGCAGCTTCAGGGTACACTTGCCGAGCTTGACTATGCACTCGCTAGCGCATTAACCAGCCCCGAGCTGCCAACAGTCGAGACCTTGACCTTGCGCGGTCAGGTCATCGACTTTGCCGCGACCCAGCTTGAACAGTTCGACATTGCGACCTTGGGCGGTACCATTCAAGGTCATGGCGAATTGGTGTGGTCGCCGTTGTTGCGCGGAGCAGTTGAGGTGCAATGGACGGCGCTTGATCCCGGGCACTATGATGCCGACTGGCCCGGGCAGCTTGACGGTCACCTGAAAGCGCATGGCTATTACAGCGATGATGATTGGGGCGCGGAGCTTGATTTGGTCAATCTGTCCGGTCAACTGCGCGATTATCCGCTGAGTGGTCACGGGCAGGTGCAGCTTGACAATGCGCAGCTTGCCATCAAGCAATTGATCCTGACCTCGGGGGCGAGTCGGCTTGCGGTCAGTGGGCAACTTGGCGAGACCCAAACCTTAGTCTTTGCGCTCGATGCTCAGAACCTTGATGAGCTATTGCCCGGGGCGCAGGGGCGGGTGCAAGTGAGCGGTCGCGCCAGCGGCGATCTCACCCAACCCGCAGTGAATTTGACGATCAACGCTGACAATGTGGCACTGGATGAGCAGCGTCTGGGGCAACTGAGTGGCACGGTGGCGATTGATCTGAGCGACACCGACGCGGCTGATTTGCAGCTTGAGCTTGATGGGCAGGCGTTGAGCGTTGGTGATCTCAATTTTGACCGGGTGCAATTGATTGTCGATGGTCAGCCGCAAACCCATCGTTTAGAGCTGCATCTCGACGGCGAGCCATTGAGGCTGTCTGTGATCAGCCGTGGGTCGCTCACCAGCCATGATCCGCTGCTGTATCAAGGCACCTTGGGCAATCTGGCATTGCAACATCCTGAGTTTGGTGAGTGGCAGTTGACCGAACCGATGCCCTTTACGCTTGATGGGCTGCATCTCACCACTGAGCCTTTTTGTGTGCGTCATGCTGACATGGATGCGGGCGGCTGTGCCGAGGTTGACTATCGCGCCGAGGATGATTGGCAGGCGAGTTTAACGACCGATGCGCTGCCCTTGGCGCTGTTGGATGCGGTGTTGCCAGCCGAGCATCGGCTGCGCGGGGCTGTCACCGCACAAGCCACAGTGCGCAATCAGGCGAATCAGCTCACTGCCGATGCCCAACTGGCCATTGGTGAGGGGCGCTACAGCCTACTTACCGACCCGGCGCTGGAGATCATTGATTTTTCTAATACCAATGTCAGTTTGGCGCTCGATGCCGCCGGGCTGCGGGCGCAATGGGCGTTACCGTTGGCACCCTTTGGACAGATGAGCGGCA